>JANOUF010000254.1:0-3080 GCA_031416685.1 Bdellovibrionales bacterium | reverse complement strand
AATGTCCAAATGCTTGAACAACCGCACCCGCGGAAGCTTCGCCACCATGACCCTCGGTCAAAATCAAACGAGTAGTCGCCACGTTAAGTGCAAGTCGAAATAAAGTCGTTAAGAGGAGCAAGCTCGGGAAAACGCTGAAGTCGAGCGCTTTCGTCGCGTAGAGAGCAACGATAAGTATTAACAAGCTTGAGCTAATAGAAAGTGTTAGCGCGATATCGAGTAAAAACGCCGGAAGTGGCACGAGCATGACACCAAGGATAGCCATCAACGCGACTGCCACCATCAAATCGACGTTCTTAGTGTACTTCTCAAATCGTTTTAGGAACTGAAACAAACTATCCATTATCTCAGATTCCTTTTCTTAAGTTTATAAACATACGAAAGCACCTGCGCGACCGCAGTGAAGAGTTCGCGTGGAATCGTGTGACCAATTTTAATAGTCTTGAAGATGGTGCGCGCGAGCGGCTTGTTTTCCATCACTGGAATATTATGCTCGCGGGCAAGTGCTTTAATTTTCTCAGCGATAATTCCTGCGCCCTTCGCAACGATCTTAGGTGCCGCCATACTCATTGGATCATACTGAATCGCAACAGCAATGTGGGTCGGATTCGTGATGATGACGTCCGCTTTGGGCACGTCTGCCATCATCCGCTTATTCGCCATCTCGCGCTGAACACGACGAATGCGAGCTTTGATGAGCGGATCACCTTCTCGTGATTTATGCTCTTCTTTGATTTCTTGCTTCGTCATCCGCATTTGCTTTTCGAGTTCCCAGCGCTGAATGAAGTAATCTGCGGCAGCGATAACTGCCATAAATACTCCGACACTGCCGAGTAAGCGGATGGTTAAGTCGCCCATGAAAAGAAAAATTTGATTTACGTTTAACTGAAGAAGCGTAGGAACCTTGATGACCTGATCTTTAATGATCATCAACATGACCGCAGCGATCGCGATTACTTTAAGACAAGATTTCAATCCTTCGATCAGATTTTGAAGGCTCATGATGCGCTTCAAACCCGCAAGCGGATTGATTTTCTCCCACTTGAATTCAAGCGCTTCTTCGTTATTTAAAAGACCCGTTTGCAAAACCGTGCTTGCAACGCCCATGAGGGTCAGCATTCCTGCAAGAGGAGCGACGATCATCGTACCTTTTTGGAAGGCGAACATCATTGCCGGAACGTAATCGCCACCACGGGCTGCATCGATTAAGAATGGACCAAACGACATACGGAAAATGCTCGTCATTTGCTCAAGAAAGTAACTGCCCATCATAGTGAAAAGAAGCGCAGACGTGAACAACGCCATGACGGTCGCGAGCTCGCGCGTCTGTGCCACCTGACCACGCTTACGGAAATCTTCCCGTCGCTGGTCGGTGGCCTGTTCTGTTTTCTCTGCGTCGGTATCAGCCATTACTTACAGAGCCTTCATCATGCGGAATAAATTCTCCGCCATTGCGTTCATCATTAATTCTGTTTCTGGAACGAGTATTGGAATTGTCGCGATCATAACTAGAAAGCCCGCCATCACGTTGACCGGTAAGCTTGTTACCAACACGTTGATTTGCGGAACTGCACGACCCAAGATACCCATGAAAATATTGATTACAAAAATCGCGATCATGATCGGTGCGGAAATTTTAATGCCGATAACCATGACTTCCTGAATGAATGTGCCAGCTTCGCCGAACACTCCGGTGCGAAGCGCATTCATCGAAAGCGGCAAGACTTCAAAACTCTTTGCCAATCCCTCAAGAAACAAGTGATGACCATTGAGTACTAAGAACATCAAGGTTGCGATCGTCATGTAAAATTGCTCGACGGTTGTCGACTGAATGCCGAGAGCTGGGTTAAAAATATTCGCAGCGCTCAAACCCATGTAAGTTGATACGAGATTGCCGCCAATTGCGAACGCGAAGAAGAAAAGCCGAGTGATGAAACCAAGACAAAGACCAATCATCACTTCTTTACCGGCGAGATAAACGATTTCGTCACCGACGCGAACATTAGCGAGGCCGGTCAGCGCGATACTTGGGTACATCAACATCGTAAGAATAAGTGCTAAGAGAATTTTTGCATGGTTTGGAACCGCGTAGACAGAGAACACAGGCCACGCAACAACGAACGCGCTCACGCGCAGCATAACCAGCGCGAAAGTGAGAATTTGATGTTCGTTGATTGCGAAACTTGGAAACAAAACTATTCCCTCACGTACGTAGCGATGTTCTCAAACAACAAGTGCGTAAAACCTTGAATCACGTCCAGCATCCACGGCCCCGCAAGCAACAACACGACTCCAATCACGATCATCTTTGGAATGAACGTAAGAGTTTGTTCGTTGATTTGTGTGATAGCTTGAAGAATCGAAACAATAAGACCGACTGCCAATGCTGCTCCCAACATCGGTGCCGACAGCAATGCTGCTGTCTTGAGCGCTTCGGTAGTTAATTGCATGACTAGTTCTTCTGTCATTTAGCCTTTTTCCTCTGCCTTTTTTCTTCAACCGAAACTTTGAACCATTGAGCCGATCAGCAGACTCCAACCATCAACTAGTACAAAGAGCATAATTTTAAACGGTAACGAGATAACAACAGGCGGAAGCATCATCATACCCATGGCCATCAGCACAGCAGCGACCACCATGTCGATGACGAGAAACGGAAGATAAATGATGAAGCCAATTTGAAATGCAGTTTTGAGTTCTGAAATAACGAACGCAGGAACTAAAACCATCGTTGGCACATCGGCCAATGTCTTCGGTCGTTCCATTTTTGAAAGACGAACGAACAATCCTAAGTCTGCGTCACGCGTTTGCGCGAACATGAACTTACGAAGTGGGCTAAGAGCCGTCTCAAACGCCACTTCTTGTTTCATCTGGCCAGCAAGATAAGGACGAAGTGCATTGTTGTTCACTTCAGTGAAGGCCGGACCCATGATGAAAAACGTAAGGAACAAAGCCAATCCAACTAAAAGCTGATTCGGTGGCATTTGTTGTGTGCCGAGTGCTTGGCGAAGGAATGAAAGCACGATGATGATACGAGTGAAGCTCGTCATCATGATTAAAATTGCTGGCGCAAGCGTTAG
>JANOUF010000253.1:0-6521 GCA_031416685.1 Bdellovibrionales bacterium | reverse complement strand
GCCGTCTGCAACTGACGCTTCTCTTCTTCAGCGCGTTGCTTTGTTTCTTCAGCGTTGGCAATTGCCGCCTCTGAATCCGCAATAGCTTCTTCGACTTCGATCGACGAATCTTCCTCAGCCGCATTCACCTGACTTGGAACTGCTAGGACAGCAGTCAAGGCAGCGACAAGCACAACCACGAAACGAATGACCGTATTTTGTACAACTACTAAACGCATAAAATCCTCCACGGCGACATTACAACAAACGGTCTAAAACTCATGCGCCTTAACTACATTTTCAATTCCTTTGCGGATTATCACAAGATTTCGCAAGTTTGTTTCTCAAAAAGTGTCGATGTGCTTGTCGCTGCGCCGAATGCGCCCGTCGCTGTGGCCCAAAAGTTTTTCGAACAGCCACCCGCACTCAACTCCCTGTCAAAAACATGGACACCTGAGATTTCGATTTTCCCTCGCAAATGAGGATGGAGGAGAGGTCCAAAAGGGGTACACTTCGCATCCATGCCGTTCAGCCGAACACGCGCGTCGTTCTCGCATCCTGCTCCACTCGTCGATACTGCGACTGCGTCGGCATCGACAATGCGCGGTTCGGAGCCCCCTTTTGGACCTCTCCTCCATCCTCATTTGCAAGGTCTCGCCGAACTATCAGGCGAGTAACAGTTTTTGTAAGTGAGTGACGCGGGTTTCGGCTCGAAAACGGCTTAAGCACTGTGGCTGCACTAGACGGATCAAGTATTTAGCATCGGCAACCCCATGGCACTGCACTTGCTCATAGTCTAGGTAACCCCCTTTGAAGCCGCCTGGGTCCCCCCAACCCCCCCACCAGGCGGCTTTTTTATTTCCCCGATCATCCACTTTTAGTTCTTTGGCCCGTATCGCTTTCTGTTTCAAATCGAGACAATAGATCTATGAAACAATTCGCACTCGCGTGCGCAAGCTTGGCTTTGCTTTCGCTGCAAGCCGCTGCTTCTCAACCCATGCATATTTTGATCGATCCCGGTCATGGCGGAACCGATGATGGTGCTACTCGCGGTCGCATTCGCGAAGCAACGATCGCGCTCAAAGTTTCGCAGAAATTGGCCGCGTATCTAAAAAACGATTCGCGCTTCGATGTGTCGCTCACTCGCGAGAGCGATGATTTGCTCGCACTTCCTGATCGCGCGAAAAGATCAACCGAGTTGAAGGCTGATTTGTTCGTTAGCATTCACGCGAACGCGAGCAATGATGCGCGAGCGCAAGGTGTTGAGTTTTATTTTCAGAACCAGTTGCCTGCAGACGAAGAGTCCAAGTTTCTGGCCAGCCGAGAAAATCAAAGCGCAGTGGCTGGTGTTCACTCAGGACTTGAAGAGTCTTTCAGCCATCGGGGCGATGTTGCGCACATTCTCGAAGATCTCAAACGCAACTACAAAATCTTAGCAAGCCACGACTTAAGCAAAACGCTCTATTGGAGTTGGAATCAGAACATCGGCAGCAAACACAGCCGACCGGTTCGCCAAGCGCCGTTCTACGTAGTTTCTGAGGTCGCAGTTCCTTCAGTCTTAGTCGAATTAGGCTTTGTTTCGAATCCAAACGAAGGCGCCCGATTGCTTGACCCTGCTCATCAAGACCGCATGGCAAAAAGCCTCTACGAGGGACTGATTGAGTACAAGTCCATCTACGACCGCGACCACACAAAAAATTAGTTTAATCCCCGCACTCGAATTGACAAAGAATGGGCCACAGGGCACCTCTGTGAAATGCGCTTTGACGGTAGAACTCCCAATCAACTTCGTCCTGTAAAAATCACTCCTCACTTTGCCCGCTATGCTGAAGGCAGTGCTCTGATTGCGTTTGGAAATACGCAAGTGCTTTGCACCGCAACGGTGGATTCAACCATTCCAAAATGGTTGCAAGGAACCGGCAAGGGTTGGGTCACAGCTGAGTACGGCATGCTCCCGCGCTCAACGCACACGCGGATTGCGCGCGATAAAGCCGCAACCGGCGGTCGCACTCAAGAAATCTCACGACTCATTGCTCGCTCACTTCGCGCAGCAGTCGATTTGAAACTTCTCGGCGAAAAACAAATTGTCGTCGATTGCGACGTTTTGCAAGCCGACGGTGGAACTCGTACGGCTGCAGTTACAGGTGGATTCGTAGCACTTGCTCTCGCCCTTCAAAAAATGCGCACAGCTGGCCTCATCCAAACTCAGCCCCTTAAGCAGTATGTTGCCGCAATCAGTGTTGGACTTCAGCGCGGCGAAGCTCTTCTTGATCTTTGCTACGAAGAAGACAGCAACATCGAAACCGACATGAACATCGTTATGACTGGAGCAGGCGGATTTGTTGAAGTTCAAGGAACGGCCGAAGGCGAGCCATTCAAGCCAGAGGAACTCAATAAAGCAATTGGCCTTGCGACAAGTGGCTGCGAAGAACTCTTCCGCCATCAAGCCAAAATCGTTGGTAGCTTCTTTCCAATGCAAGGTCGATAGTCCAACAGACAAGCACCAAGAAAGAAACCAGAGGCGCAAATGGAACTTTGGATCGCAACCGGCAATCAAGGTAAACTTAACGAATTCAAAATGCTTTTCAATAAGGCGAATCTTGAAATTCACTCGCAAAGTGAACTTCCCGTATTCGCTCAGCCCCCTGAAAACGGCGACACGTTCGTTGCCAACGCTCGCATCAAAGCTCGCGCACTGAAATCAATGAAACCAGGCGTATGGGTCATCGGCGAAGACTCTGGCCTTGAAGTCGAAGGCCTCAATAAATTTCCGGGAATTCACTCGGCCCGCTACGCAGGTCCGAAAGCAGCCGATTCAGAAAACGTCGCAAAGCTTTTGAAGATGATGCAGATTCGGCAAATTCAAAACCGTAAAGCACGCTTCGTGAGCGTGATCGTCGCATTTGATCCGCAAGGTGTTGAACACATAGTTGAAGGTGAACTCCACGGACAGATTTCACCAAAAGCGATCGGCACAACTGGTTTTGGCTACGATCCCGTCTTCATTCCCGAAGGTGAAACAAAAACGCTAGCCGATTTAGGGCTAGCGCATAAAAACAGAGTTTCACATAGAGCAAGCGCGGTTCAAAAACTTCTCGCCAAAATGCTTTAGTGGTTCGTCGCTTCTGATTGTGCGACGGTTATGCTAACCACCGGCACAATTTCATTCTCGCCTGACGGTACATCAAAGAACTGAACTGTGAAACCAGCATCACCAAGCGTGAGCACGCGTGCAAGGCAGCTATCATTCGCGCTTCCGCCACGAAGATCGTCTTTGCCAGAAATTGAAAACTCAACTTCGCCTTTTTCATTTAAGTCACTGAACGTCATTGAATTGATATTACAAACACCCATCGAAGGTTTCGTGATTTGAACGGATGATGCCGCTGAAAGCTGTAAAGAAGCAGCGTTAACAGCACGCAATCTTCCGGTGAGAGTTGTCAGAAGAAAATTTCCGTTCACAACCGTGCTTTTGCTTTTTGACACAAAAGTTGCATCAAGATCAAAGTACACTGGAGTCGAATGCCTTGGTTCCGCTCGAGGTTCTGGCGAAGCAGCGGCCACCAAACGCAAATCAGCGTTGTCGGCGTAGAAATCGCCTTTGCATTGTTGTGATTCGAACTCGCGCAAACGAAGATTCTGCGCGCAGTTGTTATTAAGTTCTTCGTCGCGAAGTGCCTGACAAAAAGCTAAGTGAGATGTGAATGACTGCTCGCCTGTCGTACATTTGCTGAGCGTGTAGTTATAGCGGTGTGTCTCAACAACGTGACCGTTTTCATCGACTGTCGCACGTTGCTCAACATCGGTATCAGAAAAATCTGTCGAATTTGTTTTTCGATTCTCAGACGACGTTGAATCTTTCGCACAACCAACCGTAAAAAAAACGACGAGCGGAATCGAACACAAAAATAAAAATGAGCGCATTTGAGAACTCCCGAAAGGTATCGGGGAAATATAGACGATTCTTCGGGGAACTTGGGGGAGATTCTCGTGACCCTATAGGGAATACAGGAATTCGCGTAGACTGGTATTCCAGGGTTCACGTATTAACTAGAGCTGAGGACCCTGATCCGAACCGGTTGAATTCTTAGGGGTTAAGAGATCGACCTTCTCTGCGACTTTTTCTGCCGCAACTACCTCAGCCGCACGCATGACCGTGATCGCCCTGAGTGAGCCATAAATTTCAAAATGCCGCTTAGCCCGCTCCGTCGGTCCAATCAACGCAAACGCACCGCCCTTTGCGCGCAAGGCGTCTGCGAACTGCGAGATGGTCTGAATAGCCTGAATGCTAATAAAACGAGTTGTGCGCAAATCCAAAGCGACGTTCTGGAAACTTGCTTCCTGCGAGCGGTTTAAAAGAGCTTTTAACGTGTCCTGATTAAATGAATCAATTCGCACCTTTGCGTTGATCACAAACCAAGCTCGTGAGGCTTCAGAGATGTCCATTCCCAAATTATGGCGAACGCCTTTTTCGAGGTCAACCCGGCAGCCCGACTCACGTAATAAGGACCGCGTAATTAGCGCAAAATCGGGAACTTACCTGGATTTTTTTAGGCCCTTGGGATAGAAACTTCTCACGCATGCAACACCTAAAAATCTTCTCTGGAAATTCGAACAAAGAATTCGCCACAAAAGTTGCCCGCGCGGCCGGGGTCGAACTCGGTTACAGCTCCATCAACCGCTTTGCTGACGGTGAAATCCAGATCGAAATTCACGAAAGCGTACGCGGAGACAGCGTCTTCGTTATTCAAAGCACTTGCCCACCCGTGAACGAAAACTACATGGAGCTCTTCATCATGCTGGACGCCCTAAAACGGGCTTCAGCGGCAGAAATCACTGCGGTTTTGCCGTACTATGGCTACGCTCGCCAAGATCGTAAAGTAGCCCCTCGCGCTCCGATTTCATCGAAGTGTATGGCCGATTTATTAACGGCAGCTGGCGCTACTCGGGTTGTAACGGTCGACCTTCACGCGGCCCAAATCCAGGGTTTCTTCAACGTACCCGTGGACCATCTCTTCGCAATTCCGACGCTTGCCCGTGCCTGGAGAGAAAAGTACGGCCACGGCGAGGAATTTGTGGCCGTATCACCCGACGCAGGCGGTGTTGAACGGACCCGCGCTTTTGCTAAGCGCATCGAATGTCCGATCGCGATTATCGATAAACGCAGATCAGGTCCTAACGAAGCGAAGGCTCTCCACCTCATTGGCGAAGTGCGCGACAAAACAGCGATTATCGTCGACGACATGATAGATACGGCCGGAACATTGACACAAGCTGTTGACAGCCTGATGAAGAATGGGGCAAACAAAGTGATTGCCGTTGCTACGCACGCAGTTCTTTCAGGTCCAGCTATTAGCAGACTTATCGAGAGCAAAATTGAGCGGGTTCTTGCCACAGACACGATCCCACTCAGCCAAGCAGCATTGGCAAGCAACAAAATCGAGGTCGTTACTGTTGCGCCGTTGGTAGCAGAAGCTATCCGCCGCATCTACGGAAACGCTTCGGTGAGTTCGTTATTTGATTAGTAATTAGGAGACTCGCATGAGACAGCAAATCGAAATCACAGTTACTCCACGTCAAACTGGTAAGCACAATTCACGCGCTTTCCGTATTGATCAAAAAGTTCCAGCAGTCATCTACGGTGCTGGTCGTGAGAACGTAAATCTTTTGACCGACGCTCTTGCAGTCATTCGTTATGGTGGCCGTAAGTTTGAATCGACAATCTTCAAATTGAAATCAGACGACAAAAATTTGAACGGCCAAGCTGTTCTTTTTAAAGACGTTCAAGTTCACCCAGTCACGCGCCGCCCACTTCACGTAGATTTCTACGCGGTCGATATGACTAAACCAATTCGCGTAAACATCGAAATTCGCCTTGAAGGTAAGCCAATCGGCTTAGCAGACGGCGGTATGTTGCAAGCGGTTGTGCGTGAAATCGAAGTCGAAGTACTTCCAACTCAAATTCCTGAATTCCTAACTGCAGATGTTTCTGACTTGGGCGTTGGTGATAGCTTGCACGTGTCGGATCTTAAGATTCCAGCTGGTGTTAAAGTTCTCACTCGCGGCGAACAAACACTTTGTACAGTCGTTGTCATCGCAGAAGAAGTTGTTGCTCCAGTTGCAGCAGCAGTTGATCCAACTGCTCCAGCAGCGGCGGGTGCTGCGCCAGCAGCAGGTGCAGCAGCGGCTCCGGGCGCAGCTCCGGCAGCAGATGCGAAAGCAGCTCCAGCAGGCGACAAAAAGAAATAGTAAAGTCCGTTACTTCGCTGCGCAGAAGCAGCGAGCGAGTAGCGTAGCTACGAGAAACGGACTTAGTGTTGAGTTTTACGACCCGGGTTCTGCCCGGGTTTTGTTTTTCAGGAGAATTTCATCAGATGTGGATGGTAGTTGGCCTAGGCAATCCAGGCGCAAAATACCTTTTGAACCGACACAACATCGGCTTCTTGGCGTTGGATAATTTCACGGCGAGCCTCGGCGACCTTCCCTCGAAATCAGACAAGAAAGTTGTCACCTGTAAATTTAAACTCGAAGGCGAAGACCTC
>JANOUF010000252.1:0-29459 GCA_031416685.1 Bdellovibrionales bacterium | reverse complement strand
TGCGTTTTCTGTGCGGCCGCTAAAGCCACCCCTGAGTTCGATAGCCTGTTACTTTATAAAAGCAAACTCGCGATGGTCGTGCTCAACAAGTATCCATACAATAACGGACATTTGTTAATTTTGCCGACGCGCCATCAGGGGGACATTACTGCTCTGACTGATGACGAAGGTGCCGAACTACAAAAGCTACTAAAAGAATCGGTGCGGATTCTTAAAGACGCGCTGGGAACAGATGGCTTCAATATTGGTCTCAATTTAGGCAAAGTTGCAGGTGCCGGGATCCCTGAGCATATGCACTATCACATTGTGCCTCGTTGGGCGGGCGATACGAATTTCTTTCCATTGCTTGCGGATACGAAGGTCGTCGTCGAAACTCTTGAGCAAACCTTCGAACGTTTGTTAGCGTATTACAACTCGCTCTAAGGGCGCGCTTTAAGGGACACATGGAATTTGAGCTGGATCATATTGCGATTGCAGTCGACACCCTTGAAGAGGGATTTAAGTTTTATAAGACTCTAGGCTTCGACAATATGGAAACTGAGACTGTCGAGTCCGAGAAGGTAAAAACTGGATTTCTTAAGCTCGGTAATCGCGCTAACATTGAACTCTTAGAGCCGACTTCTAATGATAGTACCGTTGCCAAGTTTTTGCAAAAGCGCGGTCCCGGAATTCATCACATTTGTTTACGGGTAAAAGATATCGATGCGATGGTCAAAGAACTTAAGAAAAAAGGCGTTCGCATGATCAACGAGGAGCCAAAAATGGGCGCACACAATTGTCGAGTGGCGTTCATTCATCCGGGTAGCACGGGTGGTGTTCTTATTGAGCTCAGCCAGGCTGTTGTTAAGGATATGGGAAAGTAATGCGGAATCAATCCGGTGGCCCACAAATGCAAAACATTATGCCGCTCACGCCAGTCGTGAAGTGGTTGGTCATTGCGAATGTGGCAACTTGGCTTGTGTTACAAGTCATCATTGGGAAATTTCTCGGCTGGCGGCCTGATGTCGTGTTCGGCTTAGTTCCGTCACAAGTCTTTGAAAATTTCTTTTTGTGGCAACTCTTTACGTACATGTTTTTGCATTCAGTCTCATCGCCGTTTCACTTGCTCTTAAACATGTTGATGTTGTGGTGGCTTGGCTCCGAGCTTGAGCAGCGCTGGGGCCCAAAGTTTTTTACGATCTATTATCTGATCTGCGGAATAGGCGGCGGGGTCATTTACCTTGTTGCGCACACGACGCTCTTTATTTTCAATAAAGATCTTAGTGCATGGAATTCGCCGGTCGTTGGTGCCTCAGGCGCGATCTTTGGTCTTCTTCTCGCCTACGGAATTTTGTTCGGCGAGCGCGTGCTTCATTTCCTGATGCTCTTCCCGATGAAGGCGAAATACTTTGTCCTGATCCTGGCGGCGATGGAGATCGCCACACTTATTGGTGGTGCTGGCGATGGTGTCGCAATATTTTGCCATCTTGGCGGATTAATTACGGGTTATTTGTTCCTTTTGCTCTATACGCGGTTCCAGCAGAGTCGTTGGCGGAAGCAGGGGGGCACTCGGCGCAGTGGACGAGGCTTGCGGCTCGTGGTAAACAATGACGAAAAGAAGAATGAAAGTAACGACGGTAAAGGTCCAAGATATTGGAACTGACTGGCTGGCTGGAATCTGAATACTGAAACAGAGGGATAATGAGTCTTTACAAAGAAATCGAAAAATTAAAATACGATAAGCGTTTAACGGATTTCCAGATTCGCGTCGGCAAAATTACGCGCGACGATTTAAATAAGCATCTGCAAAATCTTCCTGATAGCGCAGACAATGTTGATAGCCTTCGCATAACTGATGAGTCAGGTAATGGCGAAGCCGAGCAACTCAACGGAAATCATCAGTAAAAATAGTTCAGTATGATAATTCAGGATCCAGGATTCTGTTAACTGTATCCCGGATCCAGGATAAAAAAAGAGAGCGTTAGGCTCTCTTTTTTTTGGGGTACGGCATGGGCAAGTACGGCATTTTGATCTTGGGTCTATTACTTTCGTTCCAAGTTGCTTTTGCTAGCGAGTGCTCTTGGAAAATCGATGTTAAGTACGAGAAAAAAGCCGCAAATGTAAAGGCGATGATTTTCGAGGTCGAAGACAAGCCGGTGTTCTGGACGCACATGAGCCCTTCGTCTGATCGCTTGGCGACCTACCAAAATTTTGTTTCCAGCAAAACATCTGTCGACCAAAACGAACTTCGTGAGCGGCAGTACAAGATATTTAAGAAACATCTTCCGAATGAAACGAAGATAATGAAACTAATCATGTCAGGGAAAGTGTTTTCAACTGGAAGAGCGGAATGCTTTGATTTGCTTCTTTTTGATCTCCATTTAGACTCTGTGGGGACCGTCTACTATGCAGAATTCGGCGCGCACGTTTTTGTGAAGTATGTAGAAGGTCGAAGAATTTTGAGAGTCATGTTTACGTCGAATCCTGGAGGCGGAGTTGCTACGCCAATGGAGATTGAAGACGCAATGTCGGCTTCACTCAAAGACGGCTGGTCACTAGTCGGCCATATCCATAATCACCCTTTTGGTCTTGATAATCTTTCCGGGGACATTGGTGGGACGTGTTGGCCATCGGATTCAGATCTAAATCACTACGCAAAACAAATTAAATTTGGGATGCAAGGGGCGCGAATTACTAACGGTTTCGATACCATTTTTATGTCAGCAGAAGATATTTCGCAGTTGAGGCAAATGAGCCAGAACTAGTTCGCAGCCGTAGCGCGATTTGGTGCTAAGGCTGCGCGCTCAAGCTCGTCACTTGCGAGCTGACTTTTATCTTCAACCCATTCCTCGCCAACGATTTTAAAGCCTTCTGCTTCTTTCTTTAGATAAACAGTTTTTTCACCGATATCGGCGTGATGATCAGACGAGTAGTGCTGAATAAATCGCGCAATAATTCGTTCCCGAAAACGTAAAAGCACCGGTCGCGATAAGCGTACGCTGATTTTTTCGTACTTTGAATTTAAGTTGCCCTTGTATCGCTTCCATTGGTCGCGATCCATGTTCATGGATCGGAATTCGTTGCTGTAGTGATTGATATAATTATCGATGTTTTTTGCTTCCCAAGCCGTGCGCCAACTTTCAAGCGCAGCTGTCAGCATTTGCTGTTCGGCTTGTAGGGCTGATGCTTCGATCAGCTCAATGCTTGGCTCAATCAAGAGTGGAGTTTTTTGGAGGCGCACGTACTGTTGAAGCTTTTCGATCACTTCGTTTCGTACGACCACGCATCCGCGTGAGCCGCGAGTGAGCGGTGTCGAATCCGGAATCGCGTGAAGCCAAATTCCTGTCCCAGTTTTCCCCTCGCGACGATCGAAAAAATTTGGATAGTTCGTTGTGAAGGCGCGCTTTCCGTATTGAGAAAAATCGAGCCCAGGTCCCGAGAGATGTTCGAGAAGAAAATAGACTCCTTCAGGAGTGCGATGATCGCCTGATGATCTTTTGTCGCCATCTTTTCGACCGAGATCCGCTGGAAATTTTTCGACGATGCGATAGCCGCCCGCATCTTGTGTCCAAACGGTAAGTTCGCGCGCTTGTTTGTCGACGACGAATGCATACGGCGAGTAGTAGCTCGAAGCCACTCCAAGATGAAGCAAGCTCATTGGAACTTTGTCCGCGTGAGGTGTCTCAACTTGAGCCATTGCTGTCGGCGTAAGAGCTGCACTAAGGACTAGCGCAGCTGAAAAAAGCACATTCTTCATATCGAACTATTATGGCGGGCGGCGTGCTTACCTTGTCAAGAAGGGTGCTGCCGAAACCAGTCCGGCTTAAGTATGTTTAAAACTTGCTCACTTCGATGGAAATCCTCTCGAGAATTCAGGTCAAGCGTACCTACAAAAGTCCGATAAGTTGAATGAGGTGAGACCATGGCCGAGCGTGACGTAGAGAAGGACGAAAACCAGCCCGAACCCACGAAGCTGGACGTAGCAAAACTTGGATTTGTTCTTCTAGCAGCGATGAACGTCTTGGCGTTAATCGGTGGCGGGATGTTGGTCTACAAATCGACGGTTGCATACGAGCCGCCGGGTATTCGCGAAGAAAAAGTTTACGAGCAGTTCAGAGTTGAGCGTGAGTCGACAGAAAACGCAGAGCCACTCATGTACACAATGGAACCGTTCACTGTAAACCTCAATGGTGCGCCTCGCCGTGTGATCCGAGTGCAGATGACTCTTGAGATGCTTGATAAAGACGGCTTCGAAGAAGTTGTGACTTTAGGCCCGCAAGCGCGCGATGCAGTCGTTCGCATTTTGAATAACAAAGAGTTCAAAGATGTTGAGACTATTCAAGGTAAGCTGTTCTTAAAAGATCAGATCGCTGTGACACTCAACGAATTCCTAGACGCAGGCGTTGTGAAAGACGTGTATTTCAGCGGCTTCTTAGTTCAATAACCAGTTCAATAAAGACCTACTCCATTCATAACCTCGGTTGACGCTCTATCAACCCCTTGTAAGAATAACGGCTGTTATCAGCTGTTTGCCTTGAAAGGGGTTCATCATGCTCCGCGCTTTATTGTTCGCTGTTGTGTTTGCTTTCATTCTTGAAAGTACAACGGCAGCGCCAGCCGCAACACCAGCACCGAATGCTGGCGATATTGGCTCGCAAATTCGTTTTCCAGTCGAAAAGTACACGCTACCAAACGGATTAACGGTTTTGTTAACTGAAGATCACTCGGTTCCATTGGTGAGCTACCACACGTGGTTTCGAATCGGTTCTAAGGATGAGGAGCCGGGATACACGGGGCTCGCGCATTTGTTCGAACACATGATGTTCAAAGGCGCGAAGCGCTACACAGGCGAACAGTTCGACCGAATCTTGCAGGCAAACGGCGCAAGCAACAATGCATTCACAACTTACGATTTCACAGGTTACTACGAGGACCTTCCAAGTTCTAAACTCGAACTCGTGATCGATATCGAAGCCGATCGGATGCAGAATCTGCAGGTGACAGAAGAAAATCTAAAGAGTGAACGTGAAGTCGTAAAAGAAGAGCGCAGGTTCCGTGTAGATAATAATCCATCGGGTATTTTGCGTGAAACGCTCTATGGCGTCGCCTATCGAGTGCATCCTTACCGTTGGCCAGTGATTGGCTACATGGCTGACCTGAACAACATTAACCTCGCAAAGAGTATTGAATTCTATCGTCAGAATTACGCGCCCAACAACGCAGTCATCGTTGTCTCGGGTGATTTCAATTCAGCCGACGCGAAGAAGCTGATCGAAAAATATTACGGCGCAATTCCTCGCCAAGAAATTAAGAGACGTGAGCGGCCACCGGAACCAGCGGTGGGCAGCTCACGCGCGCAGACTGTTTACCGCGACGTACAGAACGCGATGTTCGCATTCGCATATCATGGTCCTAAAGCGGGTGAAGAAGAGGGCTACGCGCTTGATCTTTTGGCCAATATTTTGGCGCGCGGAACATCGAGCAGGCTTTATAAGCGCTTGGTTTACAAAGACCAATTAGCGACAAGTGTAAGCGCATTTAACTATTCGAAGATGGATTCAGGATTGTTTGAGGTCCATGTTTCAATGAAGCCAAAACAAGATTGGGGTCGCGCACAGCGGGCGATTTATGGCGAGATTTTCCGGACTCGCAATGTGCTGGTCACGCCAAGCGAACTTGAAATGGCGAAAAATCAAACGATGAAAGATTATGTCGATGGTTTGAAAACGGCACATGGCCGCGCGGAACAGTTGATGACTAACGAAATTTTATTTGGTGACTACACTCGTTTGTTCTCAGATATCGATCGTTACAACCGAGTTACTGCAGAACAAATTCGCGCAGCTGCAAAAAAATATTTAGCACCAGACCGCAGCATCGTTGCGATGTTGAGACCAAGTAAAGGTAAAGGTGCAACTGCGCCTCAAGCAGCGCCGCCAGCTGCTGAAGAACCAGCACCATCTGCCTCGCCATCTCCAGCACAAGGAGCTCAATGATGAAAAACGTCGTGCGATCATTAGTCCGATCATTACTAGTTGCAGCTCTTCTCGTCTGCGGATTTTTCAGTGGATGTTCGAGCTCGCAGAAAAAAGCAAATGTCCCAGTCAGTGTTGATACGAAAAAAGGCGATGCGAGTAATCTTCGACCCTATCAAGAGAAAGTTTTGCCGAACGGCTTAACGATTCTTTACGTCTTAGACAACTCGCTTCCTTACGTCAGCTACTCAATGCTCTTTAAGACAGGTGCTACTGCAGATCCAACAGCTTACCCTGGGCTTTCGCTTTTTGTTTCCGAGATGCTCGACAAGGGAACTGCAAAACGCAACGCGACTGAAATCGCTGAATCACTCGGCCGCATCGGTGCGGATTTTTCGACAAGTGTAACGAGTGACTACTCGATGGTTTCTGCGAGCAGCTTATCTATGCACGCCGACAGATTGTTGAGTGACATGGTTGAAATCGTTACGGCGCCAGCATTCTCTGATAACGAAGTAACTCGAATGCGTAAGCAGATCCTAGCGGCGATTCAAAAGCGAGTCGACAACCCGGATTCGTTTGCGGATACTGCGTGGGAAGATTTCCTTTATGAAACGCATCCGTACGCGCGCCCCACGCTAGGTACAACTCGCAGTGTAGAGGGCCTCAAGCGTCGAAGCGTAATTCAGCATTATATTCGTCACTATCGCCCGAACAACGCGATTCTCGCAGTCACCGGTCAGATCACTCCAGAAATCGCAAACAAAGTTGAGTCAGCTTTTAGTGCTTGGGAGAAGCGTGATCTCGCGAAGGTGACGTACCCTGCATTTCCATCGATCGATAAGATTCAAATTCGCATCGTTGATAGTCCGTCGCTGGGTCAGGCGCAGATCCGTATGGGTCATAAGGGTATTCAACGCAAAAACGACGACTTTGTTCCGCTTCGCGTTTCAAACACAATTTTGGGTGGCGCGTTTGCGAGCCGCTTGATGGATCGTATTCGTAAGCAGTTGGGTCTTACCTACGGAATCAACTCCGGCTTTGATGCGCGCTTAGATTACGGACCGTTCGAGATTTCCACATTTACGAAGACTGAGTCAGTCGGGCAGGCCATCAAAGAAACTCTTGAGGTCTTAAGAAAGTATCGCGAGACGGGCGCTACCGAGGAAGAAGTTAGTCGCACAAAAGGTTACCTGAAAGGAATGTTCCCGACCTCGATTGAAACCGCCGAGAAGTTTTCCTTTAATCTTTTGTTGCTGAGACTTTACGGAATTCCCGATTCTTACTTGAGCACGTACTTGCGTCAGCTCGATAGCGTTGACGTCAACGACGTCAACAGCATGGTTATGAAGTACATGGACCCAAGTAACTTGAAGATTCTAATTTACGGAAACGCAAAAGAGATTCTACCGCAGGTTCAACAAATCGGTGTTGTTGAAGTGAAGAAGGCGACAGAGTTCCAGTAAGCTATTAATTATCTGGTTATTGCATCTGCGCGGTTCGCTTCGAGAATGGCGACCGCTTTCTCTTCGTTCGAACTTTCGAGCATTCCATTTGCGTTAAGAGCACTGAACGCTCGAGCCAACTGAGTATTTATCTTTCCATTAATAAGAAAAGCTGCGGCTGATTCTTTTGCAGACTCGATAGCATGAGTTCCGTTTGTGTTAGCGAACGCACTTCCAGATGTTAGAACAAAAAATAGTGCTGCAACGAGCTTAGCCATCGGGCCTCCAAACAACCTTGAATCAAATAAAGTGGGCGGATAGTAACCGCATTTACTGAGACTCGACATGCACATGAAATTTGTTGGTAAAAGTTTATCGCGATTGTAGGTGCTACACGCGCGAAATGACGTTTTAGGGCAGTCGCTTTAGTGATTGAAAGGGAATTGCGGAGCTGTCTCGGGCTCTGGCTTACTTAAAGCAACGGGACCAGCAGGTTCTGTACCACTCACTGCTGCAGGTTGATTTGCTACTGAATTCTGGCGATTCGTTGCTTCGCGCATAAGTGATTGAACTAGGCGGACTTCACTTTCGAGAAGTGCCGCAGTGTCTTGAAGGCGCGCGATATCTTTTTTGAGATCTTCAACTTTAAAAAACCAAGCGGCTGCTTCTCGGAGTGCGAGCATTCCGGCGATCGCAAAGAGCGCAGCGAGACCAAGTAGAAAACCTGAAGAAACTTGTAGAGTTTGAATCCAATTATAAAAATCGGTAAGCGCAGAAACGACTTTTTCGATTTGCATTTTGATCCCCGGCCCGAGTTGTTACCTTTAAAGGTGTCAAAATACGGGGATAAGGTCAAAGGAGCTACAAAGGGAAATTGTAGAAAATACCTAGAAGCTATTTAGCCAGTGATTCAGCCAACAATTCAACGACGCTGGGCTTTGCGCTTCATTAACAGATAGATCCCGCCAGCTGCTAATAACACGGCCACCGCGAGAATGGTGCTCGTTGCGCCGCCGCCGCCGCTACCTTCCTCAGGAAGGTCTTCGCCCATATCTGCAGGCAAGAGCCCCGCTCCACCAATTCCATATGTTCCGCCGCCGCCAGCGCCTGCTGAGGAACTAGCCATAGTCTGCTGGTTCAAAAGATTTTTGGTGTTGAGTACACGCAAGCTCTGAACGCTTCTAAAAAAGTCCGACGAATATTTGGCGTACGCTGTCTTGTGTGCTGAATACGTAACAAGAACTGCAATCTGATCTTTTACCGTCGCGAGATAGCGAGTGTAATAATCACGAACTTCGCTGTTGCCGTGCATTCCATCAACCCAAAGATGTCCATTGATTTGTCGTTGAAGAACGTTAATGGGCGATGAGCGCATTGGTGTACCAAGCGCGCTTGCGATCTGTTTCGGTGTCTTTAAATAACTATCGTACGCTTGAAGGTTGTCGACTGGGCCGACTTCTTTCGCAGTGAGAATGACGACGGCCTCTTTTGATTCTGACCTAGTTGGATTTTCAAAACGGCAAACCCATTCTGTATCTGTAAGTTTGCAATCCCATTGATTGGGAAGTTCGAAACTGACATATGAGTTTCTAAAAAGCTTTGCTTCCGCGCTTATGGAAACGAGTAAGCTAACTGCGGTGAAAATCATCAATGCGGTGATACGCATTTTGGTGTGGTCTCTATTCATAGGTGACTTTATTTTAGATGAAAGATCGCTAGCGTGCGCGGAAAACGAATCATTTCGCGATGCTGGCGTTTCGTTTTGAGACAAAGGGCTGGCCAGGCTGCGCTCGGCACCTGGAAACTTCTATAAGAAACCCTTATGGGGCGTTGCCAACTCTGCGGAATTGCGCCATAAAGGCGTTCCGGAGGGTACTCTCATGAACTTGCAGCAACTCGTTACATTCTCAACTGTTGTCGCAGAAGGCAGCATGACTGCTGCAGCCGAAAAGCTCTACCTCACTCAGCCAGCGGTTTCTCAACAAATCCGAAATCTAGAAGAAGAGCTCGGTGTGAATTTGCTAGTTCGCGGTGTTCGCCAAGCAAAGCCAACCGTACAAGGTCAGATGCTTTTTGATTACGCGAAAAAAATCATCGCGCTCACTCAAGCTGCGCAAGTGGCAGTACAAACTCTCGGCGAAGGTATTAAAGGTTCGCTTCGCGTTGGTGCAGTGAACTCATTAGGTCTCTATTTATTGTCGCCGCTTGTTGGGAATTTTCTAAAGCACAATCCTAAAGTAAACCTGCATCTCACATACTCCGAAGGCCCAGAAGTTTTAAAAGCACTCCAGCGCGGCGAAATTGACGTCGCAATCTTGCCAAACGTGGAACAAGAGTTCGGTAAATCATCGAATGATCTAGAAGCGCGCCCATTGTTGAAAGATGAAATCTGGCTGGTTGCTTCTTCGCGCGCACTAGCTGCTCCAGCTACCGTTACTCTAAAGGAACTAGAAGACCGTCCAATCGCAGTTTTGCGCGGTGAGTACCCAGGGTTTGATCAGAAATTCTCTGAAGCATTGCGCGCAGGCAACGTGAAGCTCACGCCTACATTTGAAACGAACAACACAGGAACCTTGAAGAAAGTTATTGAGAGTGGACTTGGTTGGGGATTTGTTCCATCGCACAGCGTGCGTAAACAAGTTCGTGCAGGTCGACTTGCGATTATCGAAGTGCCTGAGCTTAAATACTCAGTCGATATTTCCTACTATCACCGCAAGGGTGATCCGAACATGCAGGTCATTGATGTGTTTTACGGAGCGCTCAAGCCCACGGGTTTATCTGGCAGAAGCGATAATTAGAATCTAGTTAGCTATTGTTGGGATTCATTCTAAATTTTCTTTTTCATGCTAGCAGCATAGAACCCATCAAAGCCGTCTTTGCCAGGCGCGAATTTTCGCTCTTCGAGCAACTCAAACACATCGCCAGTTTTTTTCAAAAACTCAGCCACTTGTCGCTCATTTTCCGACGGTAAAATACTGCAGGTAGCGTAAACCATGCGGCCGCCTGGCTTTACCATCTTCGAGTAGCTTTCTAAGATCTGCATTTGAATCCCGCGCAGTCTGTCGATTTCTTCATTCGAAAGTTTCCATTTTGCATCGGGATTTCTGCGTAAAACTCCCAAGCCTGAACATGGAACATCGAGCAACAAACGATCGGCGGTTTCTTCGAGGCGTTTGATTACTTTGCTCGACTCAATTGCGCGAGTTTCTATGATATCCGCGCCAGCGCGGGATGCGCGCTTTCTGAGTTCTTCCAGTTTTCGGTCGTAAATATCGAGAGATAAAATCTTGCCCTTATTTTTCATGAGAGCTGCTAGGTGCAAGGTTTTTCCGCCGGCTCCCGCGCATGCATCAATTACACGTTCACCAGGCTGTGGATCAAGCATGGGGGCCACTTGTTGGCTTGCGCCGTCTTGAACTTCAAACAGGCCTTTTTGAAATGCGTCGGTTCCGAAAATATTTTTACGCTCTCGTAATTTCAAGCCGTCGGGGAGGGAAAGCAAATCAGCTTCGACACCTTCTAGCGCAAGTGCTTTTACTAAATTTTCCTTATCAGTACGTAAACGATTCGCGCGTAAAATAACGGGAGCTTGTTCATTCAACGCAGCTAAATAATCGGTCCATGAAGAGCCGATCTCGCTTTGACCTCGTTCAAACATCCAATCTGGAACAGAGGCGAGTAGTGCCGGATTTTTTTTTGCTTCTTCGGCACGACGGGGAATTGTGTTTCGGTCAATCGAAGAGAATTCTTTCCACGGAGGAGCGCCCTCTTTGGTATTAAGCGCTAACCAAGTTCCGAAGACTTTCCAAAGCTCATAAGTATCAGCCGTTGGCTCACGCCCGACAACAGCCCACAAGTAACGCCACCACCTGGTTATTTCATAAACGCTCTCAGCAATGAAACGACGATCGCGTGCACCGAATTGCCGATTGGCTTTCAGCACGCGCTCAAGAACTTTGTCGGCGTGATAACCCTCTCCGAAAATTTGCGAAAGAGCCGTCACGACTGCTGTCGCGACTGGTCTGTGGAGACTCAAAACGTAAACACACTTCCTAAGGCGAGAAAGACGCCATTGAATTGACCATCGCTAAATAGGTTCAGATGGTTCTTGATTCCAGTTTCAACAAAGAAACCGGCAGAGCCTGCAAGCTCAAAGAAGCGTACGCCAGCGAGGAGCTGGTACTCAAGATTGATAGGTGATTCGCTGTTGATTTGCTTTGCCATAATTCCGAGACCCACGCCGCCACCGAAGTAGAGCGGGAATTTGCTTGAGGCATCCGGGAATAAAATGAGAGGGACGAGGCTGATCTTCGTCGCGCCACCTTCTGGTAAATCGTAAGTGCTTAAGTCAACACGAGCGGCGAAATCAGCTGTGCGATCCCAACCACCTAGGCGGTAGGTGAGTCCCGCAGTCCAATCACCAGTGTCGCCAACGCGGTCGCGAGCGCCCCATTTGTACGCGTTGTCGGTAAGAAACGGACCGAAGTGAATTGCGAGATAACGGTCAGCTTCAGTGCCAGCCGGGCGGCGAGAAGGCGATCCACCAGACGGAGCCATATACTTCGCTGCCGCTTCACGACCACTATCAGGAGCAGGTTCACCTTGCGAGTAGCGTCGACCGACGTGAGGTTGGGAACTACGACGAGGTTGGGTTGTGGTTTGCGCAGGAGATGTTACGTCTGTGACTTCAATTCGCCCTTGGCCCCAGCTCGGAAGTGCCGTGAGGATCAGAAAACTCGAGGTCAAAAGCAGCAATGCAAGTTTGAGAAATGCGCGGATATTCACCCTCGGCCTCCGTTATTTAAAAATGCCCGGGCACATTGAGCGCCCTCCCATTCATCTCTGAGTCATGAGTGGTTTCAATATAATAGAGCTTTGCATTACATGGAAGCGCGGTTCTTGACGCGCCCCGTGCAATAGCCTACGACTAAGGAATAGTTTTGCATGAACACCCTCGAATAGGCGGAAATTAAACTCATGCGATGCCCATATTGCGGCCACCAAGAAGACCGAGTTTTGGATACTCGCGTACAGCGCGAAGGCGAGGCAATTCGCCGTCGTCGCGAATGCTTGGAATGCAATGGGCGATTCACCACAGTTGAAAGTCTTCTCCAGGTTTACCCGCTGATTGTTAAAAAAGACGGACGTCGTGAGCCATTTGCAAAAGAAAAAGTTCTTCGTGGGATTCAGGCTGCTTGTCAGAAACGAGCAGTGAGTCTTGCGCAAATGGAACAGATAGTTGACCGAGTCGCTCGCTGGGTTTTGTCTCGTGCTGAGCGCGAGATTCCTGCTCGGTGGGTCGGTGAGAAGGTTGTGAAAGAGCTCCGTCTACTCGACAACGTTGCGTATGTTCGCTTCGCTAGTGTCTATCGTGATTTCAAAGACGTTCATGAATTTGTCTCGAAGCTTGAGCAAGATCCGGAAAGTTTCGAAAACATGAACGAGCTTGATGCCGATGGCGAGCTTTTGAAATTGACGCCTCCAAGTTAAGGTGTTTGAAATCAACGAGTTTTCACGAGTGTTGAGGTAAATTAAAAAAATGGGTCTCCGTCGCCGTTCGCGCGAATTAACGCTGCAGTTTTTATTTCAGAATGAATTCGGTTTGAAAGCCGCTGATGGAAATCTCTTTGCGCGCTTTGCGGAACACTTTAGTGTTGAGCCGGAAGTACTTGAATATGCATCGCAATTGGCGACAGGCATGACCTCTGCGGCAGCTGAAGTTGATGCGCTCATTGCATCGAACAGTGCACACTGGAAAATTTCACGAATGAGTCTCGTTGACCTCAATGTCATGCGTATTGCGGTTTTTGAAATGAAGTTCATGAATCCACCGGTCCCGCCAAGCGTCGCTATCAACGAAGCCGTAGAAATCGCAAAAAAATACGGAAGCACGGACTCAGGTGGTTTTGTGAACGGGATCCTCGATAACGTAGCAAAGGGAATTTAGACGATGTCATTGGATTTGTCTGCTTTGGCTTTGTCGCTAGCTTGCCCACAAGAAAAAGCGCTAGAGCCCGGAGCTGACCTCTGGGTGTTAAGCGACCTTGAGGGGTCAGAATGGTCTCGCAAGCTTGATTGGTATCTCAATTTTCAACTTGTTCGCTCAAAAACCCATAAGACGCTTGAGCAAAGTTCCGAGCTTCAAGAAGTTATAAAACTTTGGGAGTTTGATCCGCCTGGGGTTGAAGTTTCAAAACAGTTGCCGTTGATGGTGGCGAGTTCCGATTTGCTTCCGAACCACTCGACCGTGTTAATTCCCCTCGGGGGCGATGTAAAGACATGGGCTAAACGCGTGTTCGAACTTTGGAAACAGCTCGATGAGCCTTCGCTTCGTGTGTTTTTGCCGAAAGATATCGATGCAAAATCTTTCGGAATGGCATGGCCCGGTTCCGCTAATGATCTTACGGGCGCATTGGTCGCGGAAATTTAGAGCATTTTTAGTCTGGACTTGGAAAATTGTTAGGCTACCTGCTTTAATAGATGCATGGACTTGTTCCGCATCAGTCGTAAATCAACTCGGGAACTTTTTGAATACATGAGCGATCTCTTAGATGGAGAGCGCAGTCTTCTTGGCGAAGAAAAAGAGCCTGAAGCAGACGTGGTCTTCGAAGCAAGGTCGGACATCGATGACCTCCTCAAATGTTCAATCAATGGCCGCACAGCTCAGCATCGAGTTTTTAATTTATTTCACAAACTGAGCCCGTTCTTCGAAGCTGGATTTTTGCTCGAGAAGCACGACGGCGAGTGGTTTGTTGGCCCGATGTTTTTATACGGCCGAAAGTTTGAAATGCCTGAGCGGGCGCGAGTGCCATTCGAGATTCCTGCAATGAAGTCCAATAATGTCGTTCGAGGTCGTAGCCAAGCGGTCTTAAAAGCGTTTGAATTGGAAGGCGTTGCGCGTCTTCGCGATAGTCATGCGTTTTTGTTTGACGTTGGCAATGAGTCGATCTTTCTTCTGTTAAGTGAGAAGCCTTATCCTTGGCTGGATGAGCTCGTTCGCAAAACGCGAGTGGTGCTGACTTCTCTATCTGTGTGGGCAGAACCCAATGGGCGATCTCGATAAGCAAAAAGGAACCATCTATATAATCTCCGACGGCACCGGTGAAACCGCATCGACTATGACTCGTGCGGCATTGGTTCAGTATGAGCAGATGGATATTAACATCATTCGTTGCAAGAACGTTCGCAGTGAAGCTCAAGTAGATTCGGTTGTGGAAGAAGCATTTCAAAATAAAGCAATGATCGTGCACACGGTCGTGAGTCCAAGTTTGCGTTTGAAGATCCGAGATGCGGCGTCCTCAAAGGGACTTCAACAAGTTGATTTGCTGGGTCCACTTTTGACGGCGCTTGATAGTTATTTTGGTGTGCAAAGCGAACATCACGAGGCAGGGTTACTTCGAGCTGTCGACGATCGTTACTTTAGAAGAATTGCGGCGATCGAATACACGGTAAAACATGATGACGGTAAAACTGTCGCACATTTAAATGAAGCCGATATTATTTTAGTTGGAATCAGTCGTACGTCAAAAACTCCGCTTTCAATTTTTCTTTCGCACAAGGGCTGGAAAGTTGCGAACGTTCCGCTCGTACTCGGGTCTCCGTTGCCTGAGGAACTATTCAAAGTTGATCAACGTAAAGTCATCGGACTTACAATCGACGAAGAGTCGTTACAAAAAATTCGCCGTAACCGCTTAGAGAAATTTGGGCAAGATCCCGGGGGCGAGTATGCGACAATTACTTATATTCAACGCGAATTGGATTTTGCGACAGACTTGTTTAAGAAAAACCGCCGCTGGCCTGTATTTAACGTCACAGAGCGCGCACTCGAAGAAACCGCTTCCGAAATCACGCGCATCATCGTCGCCCGCATGGGCCTTCCCGATAAGTACCTGATCTAATAGGAGCCTGGCGCCTATTAGAAGGTGCCGATGGAGAAGTGGATGGCCTTTTCGGATTCTTTTTTGGCAGCTGGGTTTACGCTGCTCCAGTCTTTGCGATCAAGTTTAAAGCCGACTTCGAGATTCACAGGCCCGATTGGTGTTTCATAGCGGAAGCCGAAGCCCCAGGAATCACGGTATGGATCGTCGATTCGAACGTCAGACTGACTGACTAAAACTGCGCCACCATCATAGAAAATCGCGCCACCTAAATCGCCAACAATCGGGAAGCGAAGTTCGGTTTTTAACAAGTAGAAGTAACTGTCAAGGGAAGCCTTAAAGCCCGATATTTCATCGGACTTCGTCGCGTTTGGAATCAGCTGCAGATAATTAGGGATACGTTCGACATCCGAGGAGTCAAAACCGCGAATGGTGGTTCGACCACCTAGCGCGAAAGTTTCTGTGACCGGAACACCGGAGCCCGGCTTATCGCTTAAGTTTGAAACGTATCCGCCACGAACAGAAGTAGCGAACACCCAACGTGGACCTTTAAGGCGAATGTAATGAGTTGTACCCGCATTTACTTTTGCAAATTGAATGATTTTTTTATCAGCAATGGGGATATCCGTTTTTTCCGAATCATCTGAGCTTCCTAGAAGTGGATCTGAATATTCCGTGTTTAAGAAAGAATAGGATCCAGCTGTCGGGTTAAATACGTTATCGCGAAAGTCTAACTCGAAACGCGGGCCGACCTTCGCGATTTTTTCTTCATCGGAAGTATTGTGTGTTCGACGATCAAAACGTCTTTGATCCGAGAGTCCCCAGAAAGTATGAGTTAATTTCAAATGTCTTGTCAGGTTTCTTTCAATCAATAAGTCAATGGAGTTACGCTCCTGAATCAACACGGTAACTGGCAAAGTTTCTGATTTAGAGAAAACTTTTTGTTCTCGAGTTAGGTTGATACGACCTCGGTTGTGGCCGCCGAAGACGTACGGCTCAAGATATCCGAACGTCATCGTGTTCTCTAGGAAGTCGATCGCAGGATCGTTCGTATACTGCAAATCAACTCGGCCCTCAATTCCTCGTCCTGTACCGAAGAGGTTGCGATAGCTAATACGTGCAAAGCCGCGATAGGTGATGTCTTCGAAAAAGTTTTCGCCTGCGTCACGCTCATTCGTCAGACCAATCCCAACCTCAACGAGACCCGGATCGCGTTCTTGAATTTCAACTACGACAGTGCGGTGGGAAATTGTCGTGCCTTCCTCAAGCGTACGAATGTTAACTCGAGAAAAGAGCGCCAAATTTTGCAGAGCAAATACGGATGACGAAAGTTTTTCGGGCGTAAGTACGTCACCAACTTTGAAATCGAGCTCACGTGTGATAACCACATCTTTAGTAAATAAGTTGCCATCGAGGGAGATCGCTCCGACGTAAACCTTCGGGCCTTCGTGGATGATAAAACGGACATCAGCGGCGGTGTTGGATTCATTGTACGTAAGTAGAGCGTCTTCACCATCATAAGCGCGTTCGTTTAAAAGCTTCATGTCGAGGTAGCCTTCAGACCGATAGAAATCTTTTAAGCGCGCAATTGAAGCTTCAACATCTTTTAGCGAAAGCGGTGCCTTAGCTTTGACACTTATGACTTGTGCTAACTGATTAGGCGGTATGGCGGCCGCACCTTCAAATGTAATTGTACGTGCTTGAGTGAGCGGTCCCTCATCAATCGTGATGACCACAGTGACGAAATCGCGCTCTTTCGTGTATTCAGTTCGCACCGATTGAATGCGCGCCTTTAGGAAACCTTGGTTTTGCAAATCGATTGCAAGGTTTTCGTAGCCGGTTTCAAAATCTTTTCTATTGTAGAACCCTCGCTGCACCAATTCCGAACCGTGCGCGATGATAAACTTCGAATAATATTTGGCTGGTCTCGAGATATTTCCTGCTATCTCAACATTTTTAATTCGGACACGCGGGCTTTCAATGATGCTGAACTTAATTTGATATTTCTGACTTTCTTCGAAGATCCGTTCTCGGTAGCTGACTTCGACGTTTGCATAACCTTGGTTCTGGTAAAGTTTGCGAATGCGGTCCCCGAGGTCGGCGGCTGGGCTCGTGGTCAAACCAAAAAGTTTGTCGAGCTCAATGCGTCTGATAATCGAACCGTCTTCAAAGAACACATTGCCTTCGAAGATGAATTCGTATCGGTAAGCACTTTCGATCAAGTAGGTGAGCTTAGCTTCGGAACGATCTTTGTTGTAGGTGATCGCCGGAGCTGAAAGTCGGGCAGTTAAGAATCGGTTCTGCGCAAAAAAATCTGTCAAACTTTTTTGGAACTTGAGAATATTATCTTGGGAAATCGGATTTTTAATAAGTCCACGTGAAAGTTTCTTTGCGCGAGTCGCTAGTTCTTCGTTAGGCGTTTCGAAATTTATGTCGGTGACTATGCATGGCAGACCTTCGTTGATTATAACAAGGACGTCGACGTCACGTTCGTTTGGAAGTTTGAAATCAATCTCGATGCGAGCATTGAGGTACCCCATTTCAGCATAGACCGTTTGGAGCTGGTCGGCCGCCGCGACGAGATCTTTTCTCTCGAAAGTTTCATTCTTGGCGAGGCCCAGAATTTTAAGGAGTTCGTCTTCACTGATGCGCTTGTGGCCAGAAATGTTAATGCTGGCAATTCGCCGTACGAGGCTTGCTTGCAAAACTAACTCGCGGGCATCTCCATTACTTCGCTCGACAACCTCAATGTTTGAGAATGTTTTGAGCGTCATCAAGTAACGGACAATTTGATCGATTTGCGCTAACGTAACGCCTTTTTCGAGCGCATCGGGAAACCGCTTTTTTATGAGAGCAACTGCATTCGGCGTGACGCCTTCTAGTTTCAACTGACGCGTAGTTTGAGCGATCGCTGTCGATAGCTCCAGGCTCATCCCCAGCGAGGACGAAAGCACAAATACGCAAACTAGTAGACCTAAACGTTTCATCATTTAAACTCGAACCTATATTCGAAATCGATACCAAGCGTATCTTGAGTTTGCTCCGTGGTGCCAGTACCTGTGCTCGTTTGGTTTTCCTGAAGCTCTTGGCCTTCCCAGCTTCCAGCCACGGAGAAGCGGTTTGAAAGTTGGTAGCGAAGTTTTGCTTCAGTTTTCGGATTATTGCCGATTGACCGACTCGCAGTAACACCGAAGTTAGGTGTGATCTTGCGGGCTGCTGTGATTTTTGGAACAGCGACGTTACTATCCGAATCGTACGAACTTCCGACGCCTACTTCGAAACCAGTCGTCTTCTTGATCTGGTCGGCCGCCGGATTGTCTTTGATAATACTGCCACCAATTGAGATGCCGCTAGCGGATACGTTGTCTCGTGCACTGACTGAGTCTAACTGCTGTCCCGGAACTCCGAGCGCAAGAAGTGAAATGATGTCAGGTTCCGAGAGCGGCGGAGAACTTGTTAAGCTAAGTTCGGGACGATTCGATGTTCCTTGCAGAATGAGATTTACGTCATAGTCGCCGACTCGTGAAGCCGCTGTGACATACAAGCCAGGATTAATTTGTGACGGATCATCGAACGTAACCACACCTGCTTGGAGATCGAAAACATTATCACGGAAGAAGATCTTGCTGCCTTTAGTAACGTTGATTGATCCCAGAATGCTTGAGTGATTCGGTGGGCCCTTCACAGTGAGACGACCAGTCAGATCTCCTTCGATCTTTGAGTTTTTAATTCCAATCTCATTCGGCATATTCACCACGAGATCCAAATCGAGCGGCGAGAAGTTTTCTTGCAAAATTGTTTTTGGGAGAAACGAGCTCCTTTGTACTCCCGAAATCGGAGTTCCAGAGGAATCAAACTCGCTGGTGATCATACCATCGGCAACATCATAAATTCCACGCATCGTGAACGGGAACCAGCTGCCGGTGATGTAGAGGCGTCCCGAGCCAGAGGTGCGCATATTCTCAGGAACGTTAAGATTCACTTTTTCAACCAACGCAGAAATTTGAAGCGGATAGTTTTTATAACCGCGAAGTTCAAGCATGCCGTCAGCAGAAATTCGGCCTCCGCCTAATTCAGTCTTCAGGGAGTTAACGAGTACCTTTTTTTGGCTGAACAGAAAGTCAGCCCGGATATCTTCAAATGGGTGTGGGAAGTCGAAGAGTTTTAAAAAGCCCTTATCAACGTAGACCGAACCGA
The DNA here is from genome assembly GCA_031416685.1 of Bdellovibrionales bacterium. Classification (GTDB taxonomy): domain Bacteria; phylum Bdellovibrionota; class Bdellovibrionia; order Bdellovibrionales; family JAMPXM01; genus JANOUF01. The sequence continues at coordinate 9,986 of JANOUF010000252.1, read as the reverse complement.
GAACCGCAGTATTTTCAGGGCCCGCGCGAAGATTAAACGCAAATGACAGCAAGCCGCGTAATTCCTCAAAGAATGGTGTGAGTAGGGACATCAAGCTCAAATCGAGTTTTCCGTTTACTTGCAAATCTGACTTCGCAACAGCGTTTGGCGAATTCACGACACGTAAGAATGTTCCGTCGCCTTCAAGGAACAAGTTTTGGACCTGAATGCTTCCATTTTCCATGGAAATCGCCAGCGGTTCTGGCGCGACCATTTGCAGAGCGCCACGCCTTAAGACGAACTTTTGAATTAACATGGAACCCGATGCGTTCCAGAATCCACCAGATGGAGACTCAAGCCGAAGTGTCGAAGTTAGTCGGCCGTCGAAATCTTTTCGTGCGCCACGACCTGCGAGCGCCGCGAAGATCGGGGCGTAATTCCAATCTTGAGTTTTAAGATTCAATTTGAACGGCGCAGCTGCGTTCAGCGGTACGATAAAGTCGGCCTGTACGAGGTTGCCTAGGAAGTTTCCGCCTCCAGAAATACTGCTTTCAGCAAAACTCAAGCGGAAGCTTGAATCGGGCACACCTTGATCGCCAACCGCCGTTTTAACGATCGTGCCACGAAGATCTGTATTCGGATGAAGCACGTGACCGTTCATATCCATGTCGAAGTCGACGATGCCCGACAAGTTCAGACCAAGACGTTTCACGTTTACTGAATCTTCGAGCTTAATTCCGCGGCCGCGCACGACCGTGTTGATATCGCCGCTAGGGTGGCCTACGCCGGTCACACTGATCGTAGAATTTTCCCGAGCCATCATCACTCGATCGGCAACAACTTCGCCATCGCGCGAATGAACATCGAAATAGGCTTGATCAAAATTCTCGCGCATGACAACGCCATTGTTGAGTGTGCTCTTTAGGTCGTAGCTGAGTTTGTTGAATTGGAGTGGCCCCCAAACTTTGATTGTTGCTTTGCCTGCGCCAGCTACAGCAATTGGGATTTGCACACGTCTAGAGAATATTTTTAAGAGATCCTTAATGTCGATCGCCGGAAAATTTCCCTGAGCTGCAATTGTCTTCTTTGGAAGGTTTACTTCGAGATTTCCCTCAAAGCGGGTCGAAGGATATTGCGCAGTCATGTTGCCGAAGCCGAGTATGCCGGCCTTATACGATACAATGGCGCGAGGATTTCCGAGCCAATAATTTTCAAACCACATTTCTGTGCCATCAGCTTGAAGTGTGAGCGTGGCAGCTTTTGAGTTACCTTCGGTTGTGCCTTTGATTTTTGCGATACCCTCAAGTTTCAAGTCAGCAAGGTTGGCAGCATCTCTGAAATCTAAACGATCCGCTTCATAGTAAAATTTGAATCCGTTGTCATATTCGAGGGTTCCGCCCCCGCGGCCTACTGAGCTCGGCATGCTCAAGTCAGCTTTGAAAGTCACACCGCGATTATCAATCGTGTATTCGCCTTTCGCATCAAAGACGGGAAGTGCTATGACAGACCCTTTGTAATCAGGGGTTTCATTGACGACAATTTTTTCACCGTGAACGCTCCCATGACAGTTTAAACGAAGCTGCGGAGAAATTGTTCCTTCGCACGGCGTGTGTCCCGACAGGGTTCCGTACACGTTCACATTTTTTTGTTTCAACGTTTTCAAAAATTCTTTGATATCAAGTTTTGCTAAAGTAAAATCAGTTTTCACGCGGAATGGAGTCGGAGGGCCCCGCTGGTTAGTAGATGTTTGGCGAGACTTCGGAATTCTAAGTTCGGTGTTCTTTAGAAGCGCATGACCACCTGGATTTTTAAATTCCAAGTCTGGTAACGTTACGATCCCAAGCTCGTAACGGCCCGCGGTTTTAATTTGATCCGCAAAGAAGTTATCAAAGGTAAGTCCGCTCGTTGAAAGTTGAAAGTCTGCCATTGGTTCAGAATCTTTTGTGCCGCGGATTCGGATTTCGGCTTCAGCGCGTCCCAGAATAACTGGGAATTTTTCAAATTTAGGAAAACTCTTTACGACCCAATTCCGCATCGATTCAAGATGTAATGAGGTTCTTGTGTCGAGTCGGATTTCAGAAAACTTTAAGGCCTCAGTGTCGCCACGTAAACTTCCGCTCGCAACGATATATGAATCACCTCGACGAAGTTTGAATTCAGAAATAGTCACGCCCTTTGGCTGCGCAAAACCTGTCATTGCGGCCTCAACTCGAACGCGCGCATTGGATTCATGATCAAGTACGCTGGAGCTTCCCATAGCAAGCTCGATCGACAGGCCTCGATCCATAGATTCAATCAACGCATGAACGCGCCTGAGGTCGGCATTGATACGCGGCTGTAGAACGGTCAATTTTAAATCCACGTCATCGAGGCGGAGTCGACTGATCGGAAGTTTTTTGATCAACGCAAACAAGCCATCAAGCGGGGGACCGTCGGAGCCTTTTGGTTTTGGAATTTCAACGGTGGCTTCAGTGCCTTTCAAATAGATTTCATGAAGGCGCAATCGACCCTGAATCAATTGCCAGGTTGAAACAGTGATAGAGACTTGTTCGACCAACATAGGCTCGAGAATTCCTTTGAGCTCGCCTTTCGGAATAATTCGCACACCTCTGAAAGTTGCTCCAAGTGGGAAAAGATCAAGTTGCAAATCAGTCGGTAGTAAACGAACTGGGAGTTCTTTGTCGCTAAGATCGTTAATTTGAACTAAAAGCCAAGATCGGACTTTTGGAAGTTGGAAGCTGACAAGAAACCCAACTAGAAAAAAGATTCCAGCCATGAGTGCCGTAACGAAGAAGAGGCGGCGCTTTGAAGTCACGCTTCTCCTCCCCAGTCGGCAAGCAAACTCCGCGCCGATTTATAGTTCGGCCGAACATTCACGATGCTTCGAATAAGTTCGACGGCCATCGCAGCCTGGCCAAGTCCCCAAAGTGCACGCGCTCGTCCATAGACAGCAGCAAACGTGCTTTCGGGATCGCCCGCATAAGTGCTTTCAAGTCGGTTCGTCTCATCAAGTGCAAGCGCGTATTCACGAGCTTTCAGCAAGAGTTCGACACGCAACCAATCTTTTTTCGTACTCGCCGGAGCATACTCAAGCACGGCTAATGCTTGACCGTATGACTCCATAAACAAAAACATCACGCTTAAGTCATACGCATTTTCAGGCTTCGTACTTGCGATTTCGACAGATCGCTCTGTCAGCACTTCACGAGCTGAGCGGACTTCTGGCTGCGCGTTTTCATTTCGAATGAAGACCTCTTCGTCGAACTGACTTTCACGGCTAGAATAGTTCGCAAGAACTTCGCGCGCCCACCGCTCGGCAAGATCGGCTTCGGAAAGGCGAAACTCTTTATCGTCTGGAAACAACGATTGTAATTTCTTAAGTGCCTGGGCTTCGTCTTCATGCATGCGCTGACTTCTGAAGAACTGCACTTGATCCATCAACATCACTCGGTTGTTCGAAAGTTCGTCTTCATTTTTTTCTAAGCACTCGCGATGCGCGAATTCGAAATCGATGTCGATCTTTGCAGTTGGCGGCCACGCAGCGAACTCGTACAGAGCACTTTGTTCGCGCAAAGCAACTTTTAAAAATTCAATTTGCGCTTCATTCAGCTGAAGACCCGCGCGAGAAAGTGCAAAATAGAAATGCGTCCAAGGGATGCGCGCCTTGTTCTTTATTAAACGTTCAACCTCAGCAAGGAGTTGAATTTCGCAGCCAGAATTTATTAGAAACGAGGCGAGTGCATCTTGTTCTTCATCACTGAAAAGATTCATGTGCCAACGCTGAACAAGTTCATCAGCGACAGCTTTCGGCGTAGCTCCATGATTCAAAAGATGGCGAATTTCGCGCTCAAGATTTGCTCTCGACAAAGCTCCCTCAAATCCAATGCTGATTGGCGCCCTCAGATGAAGATCGGATGAGCTTTATTATCGAATTTAATTAAGGAAATTGGGAGACCGGTTCGAGCGAGCCGAGCGGTCTAGTCCAGCTCCACGTTAGGCCCAAAAAACGGACCTATTTGTTAACGCGTTCGACGTACTCACCAGTGCGAGTATCGACACGCAAAAGATCGCCTTCGCTGATGTGCATCGGAACGTTAACGGAGTAACCCGTCTCAAGGGTCGCTGGCTTCGTTGCGCCCGTAACAGTGTTACCTTTGAAGTTTGGATCTGTTTTCGTCACTTTCAAATTCACAGCGTTTGGAACGTCAACGCCAATGGTTTTGCCATTGTAGAACATGATTACGCAATCAAGGTTCTCAGTAAGGTAATTCGCCGCTTCGCCAACGTCTTCTTGGTTGAGCGCGATCTGCTCGTAGTTTGCTTGATTCATGAAATTATAACCGCTGTCGTCTTTGTACAAAAACTGCATCTCTACAGTGGAGATGTCTGGAACATCAAATTTCTCGCCCGACTTAAAAGTGCGCTCGAGATTCGAGCCAGTCAGAAGGTTTCTCATTTTCGTGCGAGTGAACTGGTTGCCTTTGCCTGGTTTGACGTGTTGGAAATCGACGACTGAGTAGGGTTGGCCCTCGACTATGATCTTCAAACCACGCTTAAAATCGGACAGCTGATACATAAAATCCTCTAAGTTAAAGAGGAGTTATCGCGGATTGGGGTGCGAGCCGTCAACTAGAAGAGGGTGCAGTTTAGGACCTAGCTGGTCCAGATCGACCTTCGATGCGCCGCAAAAGACCTTCAAGCCGCTCGATCAATAGGCGATTTCGGTTTTTGGTTTTTGATTCGGCTACGGTCCCGACCGGGCGGATAGGCTCTGCAATTTCCACATCGATTTGGAGCCGTTTCTTTAAACGATTAAGTCGCGAGTTGAGCTCATCGTCGTCGCCCAGTTTGCGATGAGCAGAATGTAAGACATCGTATGCGCGGTCGGGTTCGTTTCTAATTGTGAACGCATCAGCCAAACTAATTGCCCGATCGATCTCGCGTTGGCGATTCGGACTTGGTAGTTTTGCTGCTTGGCCTGTCGCTTGGGCCGTGGATTGTACGTCATCAAAGGCGTCATCACCGTATTCGTCGGCCGTCAGAAATTCCCATTTTTTTACCGCAGCTAATGCATGTTCGTTTGCAGGATCAATGAAGAGCACCATTTTAAAAGATTTAAGCGCTTCCTTTGGTCTGCGAAGCTTCAGCCACGTTTCACCGAGGAGGGAATTCGCTAAAAGATTGTCAGGCGAAAGTTTGACCGCTGCTTGAAGTTGCTGGGCTGCTGCTTCGTCTTGATGCTGATCAATCAGGATTTTTGCAAGGGCAACGCGACCGCTGGCGAAACTCGGATGAATTTTCACTCCGGCTTGCGCGATTTTTAACGCTTCCTCGAGCAACCCCATTTTTCTGTAGCCTTCAGCGAGAGGCGCAAACACGCGGGAACGCGGATCTTGCTGATATTCGAGCTGGTAACGCTCTAAAAACTGCGTATTCACCGGTTTTGACATGGAGATAGTTTTGCATTCTAATTCAGTCATTGCATCAGGAGATTTACAACGTTGACCATCTTTGGGATTGATCCAGGCAGCCAGCACACCGGTTTCGGCGTAATTCAAGCCGAGGGTGATCGAATCACGCATGTCGCTCACGGCGTCTTAAGTTCAAAGACAAGTTTTGATTTTAACCAAAAGTTAAAGCACATGGGTATCGAGGTGAGCAGCCTCATTCAATCCTTTAAACCCGATATTGTCGTTGTTGAACGAATCTTCCTCGGAAAAAACGCGGATTCAGCTTTCAAGCTCGGACATATCCGAGGCGTTTGCTTGTTTGGCGCGGCACAAGCGGGCGCACAAATTGTTGAGTACGCAGCACGCTCGGTGAAAAAGGGAATTACCGGAAATGGTGCCGCTGAAAAAGAGCAAGTGCAGATGATCGTGTTTGCCGCACTCGGAATTAAAGGACCAGCCCAAATGGATGCGAGCGACGCTCTTGCATTAGCATTTTATCACGCTCGAAACATGGAAGTTGAATCCGTTATGAGCCGCGCTGGTAGCCGACGCCCGGGCAATTCTGGGCTGCCACGATTTTAAGCAAAAGGCTCTAATTTCTTGCTGTCGGAACTGGTCCGATTGAGAGTAGACTGGCTTTACTGAGAGCTCCTAAAGTTTTTCATCTAGTTTCGTCATCTGGGAGGATTTGATTTGATCGGTTTTCTTCGTGGTCGCGTAGTCGACGTCCAGCCAGACAATATGATTCTCGATGTAAACGGTGTGGGTTATGAGCTGCAGTGTTCAGGCAACACGCTCGATTCCGCTATTCACGGCGATGAGCTGACACTCTTTGTGCACACGCACGTTCGTGAAGATGCAATTACGCTTTTTGGGTTTTCAACGATGGCGGAAAAACGATTGTTTTTGTCCCTCATCAGCGTCAACGGCGTTGGTCCGAAGCTTGCGATCAAAGCTCTTTCCGGTGGGTCAGTCGAGAGATTAGTCGACATGATCGACGCGGGCGACGTGAAAGCGTTAACAGCGCTTCCAAAAATCGGCAAAAAAATTGCGGAACAAATTATTTTATCTCTTAAAGGAAAACTCGTTCTCGACGACGAGCGAACGTCACTGAAAGCTCCGGGTAAATTGCGACCAACGAACGCACGAGGCGAATTGATTTCCGCTCTCGTAAATCTTGGCTTCCGGTTGCAGGACGTTGAAAAAGTCGTCGAAGACCTTCCGCCGGGAACGGATTTACAAAGCGGCATCCGCCAAGGATTGCAAGCGTTGACAGGTCAATTCTAAAGTTTTTTGAAACGCACGGGGAAACTTATGACAAATGAAACGACTCGAGTATTAGACGGCGAAAAAACAGAGACAGAAGTCGGCTGGGAATTGGCCCTTCGCCCATCCTGTTTTGAAGAATTTCCGGGGCAAGATAAGGTCAAAGACAAACTCAAAGTTTTCGTTGAGGCCGCAAAATCTCGCGGTGAGCCGATCGATCACATCTTGCTCAGTGGCCCTCCGGGCTTGGGTAAAACGACTCTTGCACACATCGTTGCGAACACGATGGGTGCGGAATGCAAAACAACTTCCGGTCCAGCACTCGATAAAAAAGGCGATTTGGCAGCGATCTTAACTTCGCTAAAACCTTTTTCAGTTTTGTTTATCGACGAAATTCATCGACTTAGCAAAGTTGTCGAAGAATATCTCTATAGCGCGATGGAAGACTACTACATCGACATCATAACGGGCGAAGGCTTGGGCGCGCGCTCCATGAAATTCCAGCTCGCACCATTTACTTTGATTGGCGCAACCACTCGAGCAGGTTTGCTCAATGCACCTCTTCGTGATCGTTTCGGAATCGTTGAGCGTTTAAATTTCTACGAAAAGCCCGCGCTTGTTTCGATCATCACGCGTTCTGCGCAGTTGATGAAAGTTGAGATTACAAAAGACGGCGCGATGGAAATTGCGAAGCGTTGCCGAGGAACTCCTCGAATTGCAAACCGCTTGCTGAAGCGTGTTCGTGATTATGCGCAAGTGAAAGGCGACGGTCGCATCACAGTTGAAATGGCGAACTATGCGCTTGATCAACTCGAAGTCGATCATCTCGGACTTGATGATATGGATCGCAAAATTCTTACACTTATCCTCGAGAAATTCGCGGGCGGGCCCGTCGGCATCGAGACACTTTCGGCTGCTTTGAGCGAAGAAAAAGACACACTCGAGGAAGTTTACGAGCCGTTTTTAATTCAAGAAGGGTTGCTGCAAAAAACTCCTCGTGGACGAATGGTCACGGAGCTTGCGAGAAAACATCTTGAGGCTGAAGTATTGACCGAGCGGGTAGCGGCGCCTGCGCGCACAAAGCAGCTCGAGCTTTAACGTTCGTTGCATGAGTACGAAGTCTTAGAGAACCACGAGCCATTGCCGTCTTCTTCGCAGTTCTTGTAATAGAACTGCTCCGAAGTTTTCTCGCCGATCGGCTGATTTTTATTTACCGAAAAATTTCCTGAACCATAAGACGCGGGATGCGCTCGGCTTTTTTCCCAAACGTCATCGCCCGGTCCGACACCAAACTGTGTCTTTCGACCCCCTGAAGCGCAGCCTGAAAGTACGACTGATAGGATTAGAAACGCGAAGCTCAAAGTTTTCATCTATCTCCTAATTCTACACGAAGAATTGCCCGACCCTGTGGGGATCGATGAAAGTCGCCGACCTAGGTCTTGCGAGACGGGCAATGTAGTGAAATTTCACACAGGCCAAGTGGTTTTTAAACAACAGCGATTGAGTTGGCGTCATATGGTTTTTCGAAATAAATAGTAGAAGTCGTTTGTTTTCAGTATCTTAAGCTTAAAGAGAGAACATGTTTTTACAACGTACCATTCGCAAAAAAGTGAAAGTTGAAGGCATTGGTCTTCACACGGGCGAGCCTGCCAGTGTGATTTTCAAACCTGCTCCCGTGAACACCGGAATTTATATTGTTCGCTCTGATTTGCCGGGTTCACCTGCGGTCGCTGTTCGCGCCGAACACGTTCGCGCAACCTCACTTGCGACAACACTTGGCGGCCCTGAGTTTTCGGTCTCAACAGTTGAACACTGTTTGTCTTCACTTGCTGCATTTCGCATCGACAATCTATTTATTGAGCTCACCGGACCCGAAATTCCAATTGGCGACGGGAGTGCATACGTTTTCATGGAAGCACTTTTAGCTGCTGGATTAGTCGAGCAAGAAGAGCCGCGAAAGTATGCATACGTCACTCAACAGATATTTTACGGCGACGGGGACAAGCATGCGTACGTTGCGCCTTACAATGGCCTACGCGTAACCTGCACGATTGAATTCCCGCATCCAAAAATTGGAAAACAAAAAATTGATCTCGATATCAACGAGCATTCTTTTGCGCGCGAACTTTCAAGAGCTCGTACGTTTGGATTTTTAAAAGACGTTGAAGCGATGCGTGCTCGGGGCCTGGCTCGCGGCGGAAGCCTCGACAATGCTGTTGTTCTCGACAATCAAGATATTTTGAATCCCAATGGGTTGCGATTCGCTGACGAATTCGTGCGTCACAAAGCGCTCGACGCACTCGGGGATTTGGTGACTTTAGGAATGCCGCTCATGGGCCACCTGGTACTTTATAAAGCGGGTCATGACGTCATGAATCGTCTCGTACAAAAGATATTAGAATCGCCAGATTCCTACCGTCATATCGAATTAGGCGCCGATCTTCCTGAGACGGCGGCCAGCGTCGGCTCGCTCTGGGCATTTAGATAATTCGGATATCCGATATCTGATATCCGATATCGGATATCAGAGCCGAAATGGACTTGCTTCAGGGCTAGTCTCTGAGCCATTATCGTCGCTCTCGACATAGCCAAAATTAAATAGGAGCGATCGATGATCATCGGCGTACCCAAGGAAATAAAAATTAGTGAAAACCGTGTCGGTCTTACTGAAGCGGGAGTGTTGCAACTCGTGCGTGAAGGACACACAGTTTACGTTCAAAAAGATGCGGGCCTCGGCTCGCGCATCACGAACGAAGACTATCTAAAAGCTGGAGCGAAACTTCTCGACACAGCGGCTGAGATTTACGGCAAAGCTGAAATGATCATGAAAGTGAAAGAACCACTTCCTGACGAATACGAACTCCTTCGCGAGAACCAACTTCTCTACACATACTTGCACTTAGCTGCTGAGCCGAAGCTCACGAAAGTTTTGGTTGAGCGCAAAGTTAAATCCGTTGCTTACGAAACGATTCAAGATGCTGACGGATCGTTGCCGCTTCTGACTCCGATGTCAGAAGTTGCAGGTCGAATGGCTTCGCAAATCGGTGCGTTCTATCTACAAAAAGATCACGGCGGAAAAGGAATTCTTCTCGGCGGCGTGACGGGAGTTGATCGCGGCAAAGTTACCATCATTGGTGGCGGTGTCGTTGGTATTAACGCAGCAAAAATGGCTGTGGGCCTTGGCGCTGAAGTTACGATCCTTGATGTGAATCATCGTCGCTTAGAATATCTTGATGATGTTTTCCAAGGTCGCTTAACAACTCTTCACTCAAACGTAAAAAACATCGAGCG
>JANOUF010000251.1:0-18633 GCA_031416685.1 Bdellovibrionales bacterium | reverse complement strand
ATCAAAGCCCAAGCGGAACAACACACGACCAATCCGACCAAAACCATTGATGCCGACTTTCAAACGAGCCACGACAATCTCCCTACTTTAGATGCCTATCTCCAAAGGGGTAATCCCCTGAGGTGTCGCTCGGGACAAGTTTAGTGTTTTTTCTGAGAGCCGCAGCTTTAGCTGCGCGAGGGTCGGAAAAAACACGTCTGTTCGAAGGCCCGAGTGATACCTCAGGGGATTACCCCTTTGAAGATAGGCCACTAAAGTATGCTTGGAGTGGGCTTAAGTCCACTCTAGTTTTGTGAACAAGCGTCTAGCATTCAGCTTGCAGGAAGCCTGCAATTCTTCGACAGAAACGCCTTTGAGTTCGGCGACTAATTTGGCCGTGTGAACGACGTGTGCAGGCACATTCGGTCTGCCTCGCATAGGGACAGGTGAGAGAAACGGAGCGTCGGTTTCAACATGCAAACGATCAAGCGGCACCATGCGTACGACATCACGAAGGTCATCCGCGTTTTTAAAAGTGACAACACCGCTAATCGATATATCGAACCCATAATCCAGCGCTTTGCTCGCGAGCCACTTTGTGCCCGTGAAACAGTGCAAAAGACCCGTCACCCGACCCTTCACTTCCGATAGAATTTCGTCTGTATCAGGCTCTGCATCGCGAGTGTGGATTTCGACCGGAAGGTTGTGCCGCAAGCTCAAGGCAAGCTGACGTCTAAAGGCCTCTTTCTGCTCCTGCGGCTCACTGTTTTTGTAGTAATAATCGAGGCCAATTTCGCCGACTGCCGCTACGACTTTTTCTGGTAGATGCTTTTCGAAAAACTGCTCAACTTCATCGGAGTAAAGCTTTGCCTCGTGCGGGTGGACTCCAAGCGTACACATGACGACCGGATAATATTTGCGCGCAAGATCGAGGACGACTTCGTGATCTTTGGGCTCAGTGCCGATCGTAATGAAGCGTTCAACGCCCGCGTCTTGTGCGGTTCGCATTGCATCTTCTGGTGTTTCTTTCAGAAAGTTTAAATGTGTATGAACGTCGATCCAACCCAAAGTGTCTGTCCTCGTTAATTATGAGAGTAACACGGGACGCGGTTCACGGCCAGCATAGGCATTTCGAACTGAAATCGCGAAATTCTCAAAGGCGAGTGAGCGATCGACGTTGCGATTGATATCTTGTTCAAGTTCCAAGCAAAGTTCGGCTAATTGTTCTAGGTAAGCAATCGGCAGGTTTGCACCTTCGCGAATCATTTTTGCTTGGTCAGGCAAAAGAAGCTGATCTTTATTGAGCTTCCCACCGTTTGAAGCAACGACAGTAAAATCGCGAAGCGCACGAAGCCAAGTTTGAGTTACGAAAAGTGCACTCGGACGATCCTTAATCGAATCGCGGAACGTTTCGTCAGTTCCGTGAAGCCCACCGACCATGAATTCAAGAGTCGAAATTGCGCTTCGGCGAATTTGGTCCCACTCGTTTTGGTTTTGGGTTAAGCGAGCAAGAGATTCGAGGCTTCCTTGGGCACTTTTGATCATCCATTCGTCAGCGCCAGTGAGTGAAGATAAAATTTCATCACTCAAACTTTGAAAGCGAATGGTTTGCGAACGCGAACGAATAGTCGTCAGGATCGCGCCTGAATTGGGCGTGACCAAAATAAAGTGCGTGTTCGGTGGCGGTTCTTCGAGAGATTTCAGTAATGCGTTTCCCGCCTGAGGACCTAACAAATGCGCTTCATTGATAAGAATCACGCGCGCGCGACCCAATTGCCTGAATGAGATGAACCGCAGAACTTCATGCGCTTGTTCGATTTTTATCGAGGCGCCCTGAGGTTCGATCAAGAGCAAATCTTCGCTCGCTTGCTTCGCTGTTCGAATACAATGCCCGCACTCGCCGCATGCTTGAGCTTCAGTGGCTTTACGTTTTTCACAAACAAGAACTTGAGTAATGCCGAGAGCGACGTGTTTTTTCCCAATACCAGAAGGACCAACGAACAACAAAGTTTGTGGTAAACGGTTTCGAACAATTGCTTCAGTTAATGCGCGAATTTGCGGGTCATGACCTTTGATATGCGAAAGCATCGGACCAGCTGGCAACGTATGCTCAACACTTTCTTTGGGTGCAGCTTTGGCTTTTACTTTTTTAGCCATCCGCGCTCCTCGAGGTGTTTTAGTAGGTTCTTGAAGAGTTCATCAGGGGAAAGGTTAGCGTCGAGTACTAACCAATTTTTCGAATCTTCTTTTGCTTGTGTGAGATAACCCTGGCGAACCGCTTCATGAAATTCACGAGCCTCGCGTTCAAAGCGGTCGTCTGCGACTCCAGTTTCGTTCACGCGACCTTTTCTTCGTTTTAAACTTTGCTCCACTGTCAGATCTAATAACACTTGCAGATCGGGTTTTGTTCCACCGACTGCGTAGTCATTAAGCCAATCGATTTCTTTGCGAGGAAGTTTGCGCGCAAAACTTTGAAACGAAACACTCGATGCCGTGAATCGATCGCAAAGCACCCAGCGACCAGAAGTCAGCGCCGGCTTAATCACGCGTTCGACGTGTTGAGCTCGAGAAGCTTCGTAAAGAAGGAGTTCGGTGCGTGCATCTGGAACTTCAGCATCGGTACGAAGTAAGATTTTTCGAATATCTTCAGCAAGCGGAGTACCGCCCGGTTCACGTGTCAAAATGAGATCGAAACCCCGAGTTTTAAGATCAATCGCTAGACGTTCGATCAGGGTCGATTTTCCTGACCCGTCTAATCCTTCGAAAACCAAAAATGCCATTCCCATCTTCTGCCGCGAGAGGCGTTTCCTGTCACTCTGTTGCGTTTGACGCGTAGGGCTAGTTTCAGGTTTTAGGCCGGTTTCGCCGATAAAGACACTATGAAACCAGGTGACAAGAATTATAACGATCAAGAAATTCGCGTTTTAGTCGCAGACGATGACGGCGTTCTTGCCGATCGCATGGCGGATTTTTTACGTAACAACGGTTTCAACGCACGCATTGCCCGAAACGGTGTCGAAGCTCGAAGTATCCTGCTGACTTGGAAACCGGATTACGTCATTTACGACCTCCTTCTCCCAGAGTTGAATGCACTTCAATTCTTAAAATATTTGGGCGCTGAAGCTCTCGGCGAAGATAAAATCAAAGTTATTGTTCTCAGCGGGCACACCAATCAATCGAACATTCGTGAGTGCATGCGCTTAGGCGCACTCGATTACTTGGTTAAGCCGTTTAAGTACATCGATCTTCTTTCGCGCCTAGTTCTTCACAAGCAGAAGAAGAGAACAATCGAAGAGCCACAGGCGGCTACAGCCGATGAGGCTGCCTACTTCCTTCATCTCACCGACCTCACTTTACGTGAGGCTCTCAAGAACACATCTCTCGACGAAACGCTCTTTGATCTTACGAGAATGGTGTCGATGGCAGCGAAAGCTGTTCGCGTTTCCGTCGTGAAGTGCGACTTCGACAATCGCAAGGGGGACGTCCTTGCGTCGAGTGATCTACGATACGTGAAAAACCTGCAACTTGATTTGGCGAAGTATCCCGAAATTTTGTGGGCGCTGAAGAGCGGTAAAATTTTGGCGCTCGAAAACTTAGCTGGCGACCCAGCGATGGCGTTCGTAGCTAAGCAAAACAAGTCGATTCAGTTTAACTCGATGATCGTGGCACCCATTTTCCTAGGGGGAACTCAACCTTGGGGTGTGATTTCGGCCCGAATGAATGAGACCAAAATTAAACTCTCGGATTCTGAAATCCGTTTCGTCCAATTAGTCAGCCATGTGATCGGCCTTGCACTTTTGAAGGACCGTAACGCCGCTACCTCAATTATTGACGATCTGAGCGCAAAAAAGCCCGCATAAGCAGGCCAAAAAATCGTAGACCACACCCGCCTGATTCCCTATACTGCCCGCTCTTTCTGACATACCACGTGATAGGGGTTCTCTAAGCCATGATTACGGTTCTCGTAGCTTTGCAGCTTATAACTTGTCTTCTGTTAATCGGTCTCGTTCTTCTGCAGGATCCGAAAGGTGGCGCATCGGGCGGCATTTTCGGCGGTAGCGGATCAAACTCACTTCTCGGCGCAACTGGTGCGTCGTCGTTCCTTGTGAAAGTGACTCGTGGAGCGGCCATTGGATTCGGGATCTTGTGTTTGCTACTTACTTGGTACCTCAAACGTGACACAGGTTCAGTTATCGACGTCAGCGGTGCTGCGACGGCTGCGGGAGTACCTGCTGGACAACCAAATCCTGCAAATCCTGAATCACCAGCGGGCAACGCAACAACAGGAACGACGACAGGAACGACGACAGGAACGACGACAGGAACGACGACTGCTCCAGCTGCTGGCGATGCTGCAGCTCCTGCACCAGCCGAAAAGAAGTAAGCCTCCTCAAATCTGGAGCGGGCGAGCATGTCAAAATACGCGTACATAGCATTTAGTTTCGCCGCAGTTTTACTTATCACTGCGGCGATTTTCTTTTTCGAGTCGACCAAAAAAGCGGAAGCTTCATTGGTTGCGCAGATCACATCCGTTCGTGGTGAAATCTCGCTTCGCCACGGTGAAGCCAATGAAGAAACTAAGCTTACCTCAAACGAGATGCTACGTGCACAGCAGGTTCTAGTGACGGGACCCGATGGTATTGCAACTTTGGTTTTCAACAATGGTCTCAAACTAGGCGTGAAAGAAAACTCTCGCCTGGTCGCAGAGTTTGAGACTACGGGACATGAGCGCATTCTGGTGACTGTTCTTGATGGTCAAATCGAGTTCTCAGCCGTCGCCACTGATGACAGCGTTCGAGTCTTTAAAAATGGAACTCTGTTAACAAAAGACTCTGCTGCATTTTCGCCTTTGATCGTTTCATCAGAAGAAACAATCAATGAGCCAGACGATGTGAGCATCACCGCCGCGCAACCCGAAGAAACTCCTGCACCTACTGAAGCAGCAACTGAAGAAAAGCCGAAAACAAATCCTGACGACGAAAAACTTGAAAACTTAGAAATCGAAGATGCGATAGTAGCTAAGCGTGCCTACTTTCAACGTTGCTATCTTGGGTACCTTCAGCGAAACGGACAAACAAGCGCTTCAGGAAGAGTCACCTTAGGTTTTGTTATCGAGAACAATGGAAAAGTAAGCTCGCAAAAAATTGTTCAGTCGCCATTTAGCGATGATGCCCTTAACAATTGTCTGCTCGAAGTTGTTTCTAGGATTACGTTTCAGTCATTTTCGGGCCCACGTGTTTCAGTGGCAGAATTTCCAATTGAACTCAAGTAATCGAGCTTAACGGAATTCGTTCAGATAATCGATGTGCTCAGGAACCCAAGGTTCATGTACGCCTTCGAGCTGGTAAACCCGATCACCGACTTGATCGACCACTTTCTTAGGCTCAATGCTCGGCGCGAACTCGTTCTTGAAAAGACCTTGCGATTTTAAAACCGGCAAAAGTTCATTCACTGAAACGTCAGCTAGTAGTTCACGTCTGACTAAATTATCAAAACTCGTTTCAAGCTCTTCTGTTGTGAACCCGAAATTCATCACCATGTCTTGAGCTACGCGAATGACGTACTCAGCGCTTAACCGTTTGTCTTGATAAAGATCCACAGCGGCTTGGAACGTATTCGTTGTCGGTACGACTCTTCTGCCAAACTTCAAATAATATTCCGGATCAGTATCGGTCGCTAGATTGATATAGATTTTTTCAACCGGGTCATGATGCGGGATTTGATCTTGAAGGTCTAAGATCGTATCGGTCTGCTCTCCGACCACGTTTAGGCTGCGCAGAATTTCCTGAAGCTCTCTTTCGCTCCAGCGACGAGCGCAAATATCCGAATACAGCGAATAGATAGTCGCATCCGATTCAGAATCATCGCCCCACAAGATTTGACGGACATTCGGCTTTGACCGCGCACGCAGCTGCAAGAGCGCCTGCACTTTGAATCCTACCTGTTGAGTCAGGCGCCACATGCGTTTTGGTCGTAGGTTTTGCAAATTATCTTTATGAAACGAACCGAGAGGTAGGATTTCATCGAGCTCGAGCTTTTCACGAATTCGTGATTCTAGCTGCGGCGGTGAAGCAGTGATGAAATAAATTGGAAATGATCGATCACCGTTCGTTGATTCCCATGAAGCCTTTAGTGCTCGAACTAAACTTCCAGTTCCCGGAACATTGCGCTTTTGGAACGCTTTTTCGAGAGCGGTTTTCCAAAGCTCCCGCATCGTTGCCCAGCTCGTATCGAGATAAGTCTTATCGAGGTCCCAAATAAAAATTTCATCAAAGGTTTTTTCAACATCGGCATTGGAGTACCGGAAGAAGACAACGTCTCCATTAATCTGTGCCCGCGCTTTCCAGTCTCTCTTCATTGGCGCCGTCATTAGAACGCTAAGAGCAGAACAGCAGCAAGGCTCGAAAGCCAACTGACTGTCGAGACGAGTGGTCTACGCTCTTTCGTAATTTGCTCCATTGGATTTACCTCAGGGGCTACCAACTCCACACTTAAATTGCTGCGAACGGCATCCTTCATCGCGAATTCGTTTTGCATGCGTTCGTATTCGCGGGGCAAACGAACCAAACTGAACTCCTTGATGTCGTCACCTTTTGCTATTCTAAGGACTTCAACGACTGCAAGACCCTGATCAACCTTGATTACGCGGCCTTCGGCAAACACGGAAATCTTTGCACCGCCTTGGAAAAGCGGTTGTACATTGGTCGCTGAGACGCGGATCCATTGAACTGGGTCACCACCTGTGACCTTGTTTGAAACGCCGACGTCGATTTGTGAAATCGTAACATCACCTTCTTCGTAGACAGCTTTACCGATCAATGGATCAACGAATTGAAAACCTTGATAAGGAATCGATGCGATGAAGTCGTTAACCAATTTTCGAGCGAGTACTGGAAGTTGGTCAGAAACTTTCAGCGACGGATGCACGCCTGCAGATTTCTTCCACAGGACAATTCCGCTGCTACCATCATAAACTTGCATCGATAGCACGCGACCTTTGAGTTGACCGGTAACTAAGGCGTGCGCATCCAATAACTTTCCAAGAATCACAGTATCTGCCGGCTGGAGATCACCGCGAGGAGCATAAACGTCGCTTTTAATCAGGAATTGCTTGCTCGCAACTAAGAAACGGCGACTTACAGTGAGTTCTTCGCGAACCTGCCACCAAGCATCTTCTCCAGCAGCTTCAATTTCTTTTTTATTTACGCCGCGACTGTTCGTTACGGCTTCAGGCTCAAGCTTAAATGGGAAGACGACTGCGCGGCGAACAAGCTGGTGATCCACTTGCGAGAACGCATTGGGTGCGGCAAAAATTCCCATGATAATGAGGAGCACAAATACGACAGCCTTCATTCCTCAAGTCTAGGCTGATCGGGTTTCTGTCGGCAATTTAAAACAATTTTATGGCAAACTAAAAGCCAATCAGAACCAGTGAATGGCCTCTTTTGGAAACTCAATCCAGCCCTCGCTCTTTGGAAAGCCAACCGGTGGCTTTTCCGTTTGGCCACGGAATTTTAAGAACGCGGTTAACGCACCGATGAACGCTTCAAAGGCGCTGTTATTTTCGACCATGGTGCGCAGGTCCTGCTGATAGATAAACGCTATTTCCTGATCCACTAGCGATTTTAAAATCGAAAGGCGCGCTTCATCGCCATCAACAGAATGCCTATGGTAACGAAGTTGAGTCTTGTTAATTTTTAAATTTCGACCGATCCGCCATACCGAAAGTTTCGGATAAAATTCAAGCGCAGGAATTTCAAGGCGACGAGAAATAAAATGAGCACGGGCGACCAATGGCGCTGCGTTTGCGCCGAGGGCGTGCCCAGGATGAAACGGCTCTTCAAGTTCGCTTGCGACATACATCTCTGCGCAACGCTCAGTGTAGGGCGTAAATAATTTATGCGGGCGTTTCGTTTTTGCACGTTTGCGATAATGCTCCCACATCCATTTAAGCTCTTTAGTGGAACACTTTTCATAACCAGGGCATTTGAGTTTACATGGAATGCAGACAGGTAATTTTAACGGGACATCGAATGCGATTGCTTCAAGACCCGGCTCTGCTTCTGTAAGTACATCATGGATTTGTGCATCGGCTGAAACTTCGCCTTCAGCTTTTATTTTTTCACGAAGACTTCGCAGGAAAAGCCGCTTTTGTTGTGGGAAATACTCTAACACCGCAATGGCAGTGCGATCTGTCTTACCCCCACCGAGCGAAATGCCGGCAAAGCGGTGAATGTTCATGAGGTGGTGTGCTCCCAAGGTCGCGCCGGAAGCGGCTGGAAGCCCGCTTCACGAACAGCGACTTCAACTTTCTCGATCTGTTTATCTGGACACCAAATTAAAACGCAACCGCCGCCACCCGCTCCACAAATTTTCGCGAGCGCACCTTGAGAAGCTGCGATTTCTTTTAAGCGACGGATCTCAGGGCTTGAAAAGCCCTCCGAAAGTGCCGTGCGATATTTGTATTCATCTTCGAAAAGTTCTGGAAGTTCATTCCAACGTGAGCCGTGAATTGAGTCCGCCATACGGCTCGACACAGCAGCAAGGTCGGCAAGAGCCTGACGAGTACCTTGATCGCCGTCGAGCCACTGCTTGATCACTTGCCAGTTATTGATCCCAGAGTGATGCGCTTTCCCCGTGTACACGAGCAAGAAGCGCGCATCAAAAATCGCTTTCGGAATCGGATAAACTTCCACGCGCGGGCCCGGAACTTCGTAGTGAATGAAATTGAGGCCGCCAAAAATGGGTGGGAAATAATCTTGCGTTCCAGTTGGCTTAAATAAAACTTGGGCTTCGATGTGGGAAGCCGTGCGCACCATTTCTTCAGCCCGCATCGGACGGTCTAGCCACTTGTTGAACGCTTTCATAATGCTGATGCAAAGGCTTGAGCTGCCGCCGAGACCTGCGCCCACTGGGCTTTCAGAATGAGTTCGTATTGTGAGACCTTGCGTCGGTTGGTAAAATCGAAGTTGTGATCGATAGAGCTCAAATTCTGGAGCTTTGTCGTTAAGGCAATCCGCGAGGCTCGCGTACGTTTGCGATTTTTTTAAATCCTCAGAAATGAGTTCAACTTTTTTGTCTTGGCGTGGTGTGAGATGGCAATGCGAGAAAATATCGATCGCAACATTGATCGTAACGGGATTGTTCAAAAACAAATAAAGCGGCCAGCAGTCCAATGTGCCGCCCGCTAAATCAACGCGAGTTGGAGATCGCTCGTAAATTTCGGTCACGCTCTCTTGCCCCTTATTTCGCTGCGACCTTGTCCTTCAACAGACTCGCAATCGGCATCTCGTCTACCTTGAAGTCACTTAACAAGAGCGCTTGTGAGCTCAAGTCCGATTTCATGTAGTAAAACTTATTCTGGCTATCATTGTCGCCTTTTTCAGTGAAAAGCGCACCCCAATTGATCTGAAGGAGCTTCGCACCCAACTCATCCTTCAAAATAATCTGGTTTTTGCCCTCGACAACACCTTTAGCAAACGTCTTTCCGAGAAACCGGTCGGCTTCTAAAACGTTTAAACGATCAATGAGATCATCAACTTTTGCAGAATTGAGTTCCTTATCCTGAACGACTTCGCTTAAGGTCCAGGTGCTCGGCTCTCTTTTTAGCTTTAGGTTCATCCGACCGCTAATGACTTCGACGACCTTTACTTTGCTTGAATCGAACTTAAACGGTGCATGCTTGTCATAGAAGTCTGCGGCCGTTTTTTCAAAAATTCTTACAACTGGCTTAGGGAGTTGAAAGAGAATATCGCTGTCGGAGCTTACAGCTAGAGCGTTCTCGTTAACTTCGACTCGGTAAGGAGCTTCGTTTGCATTCGAAACTTCCAATACGAGCTTTGCTTTCCCAAATTTTTTCGCTTCTGACTGCTTACTATCACTTACGAAATCGTCAGCCTGAAGGTCCTTAATCTGTTCGGCAAAAGCGCTGACTTGATTGCTATTCAGCGGACTTGTGAGGTCACCCCCTGTCAGAAGCACCCAGCTTTGCTCTTTTTTTGCAAACTCAACGGGCTCATAAGTCGACCTCGTGATTTTAATTCGATCAAAATCCAAACGCGTTTTTCGCATTAGCTTTTTATTGCGAAAATCCTTAACGAGCTTAGAGAGATGAGCATCCCAGCTTGCGTTTACGAGCAAGACTTGAGGGTCGTCATTGATCTGGGCATAGAGTTGGCCATCGAAGCTTTTGACTGAGCCAATTTTGATCTCTCGCTTGAAGTCGCCGAGCCCTTCGATTTTCAACCGTGTGACAGGCTGATCAAGTCCAAAGGTTGTAAGCTTCTTTGCTTCCTCGCCCGAAACCACTGTTTCGATAATTTTCTCATTGGATAAAATATGAAGGTAGCTATCGACTTCTCCCGAATCAGCCGAATCAGCAACTGGCTCGATTAATTTCCAGAGCTCGCCGTCCTTCTCGAGTGTCACTCTTCCAGATTGACGAATGAGTTCGAGCTTCGAAACTTTTTCTTTTTCGATTCCTATGACTTGCGCATTTTTTTCCACTTCAATTTTGTTCTCATTCGCCTTCTTGAATTCAAAAAAATAGGCATACCCAGAGACTAGCAGCACCACTACAGCCGCAATCAGTGTTGCGCTAAATGGACTTTTTTTCTTCATGCCGACTTTCTCCGCCACCAAATGAATCCGCCCGAGCCGAACATGAGAACTGGTAAAAAGATCACAAAGAACGCGGCCAAAAGATTCAGCTCGACACTCGTTGCAAAAAACGTAGTTCCTTTCGGGCTTTTTGGACGAATCGCAATTAAATCTTCGTCCTCAGAAAGGAACGAAATTGCATTGAGAAAAAGATCGCGATTGTTATTGGTGTTTAAAAGTTTGTTTGCAACGAAATCGCTATCACCAAAAAATGCTGCCGAGAATTCGCGAGACGCTTCGGGAAGTTTTCCCTTTGCCGCCATGACCAGCGTAAAAGGCCCCCGACCGCTTGCTTGCGGACGCTCACTCAACTGATTCGTTGAAAGGGGAACTCCGTCTGTGCGAACCACGTCGTCGAGTTCAATGTCTTTTGATGCATCTGGAGCTTTCGATAAGGCCGATGCCAGCTCAAAAATTGCGACACTTCCGGTAGGAAACCCTCTGGTCATCTCGCTACTTTGCGAAAAGGTCGTACCGATCGCAGCTACATTTCCCATTCCAGGAATCGCAGCGCGAGGATCGAGAATATAGTTATTCTTAAACTCAACGCCGAAAGTTTTCGTTAGTTGCGCGATATTGTGATTCTTCCCTGGATCCGCCGCCACAAGGATATGGCCGCCATTTTTTCCGTAAGTGCGGAGCAAATCCATCTCGGTTGGCAAAAGTTGTTGAGTCGGCCCAATGATGGCAATCATCGCCGCATCCTCAGGTATTTTTTGCGTCTCGATTAGTTTAAGTTCTTTTACCTCGTAGACAGTATCTAACTCTTGCTTAATTTGACTGAGGCCATCGGCTGAAGAATCCGCTATCGACGGCTCGCCGTGGCCTAAAGTGAAATAGACCGACTTTTTTGTATTCCGCGACGATTTAATCAAAGCTTTAGTAAGTTCTTCTTCGGTCGGCTGATCGACTCGAACTTGTTTACCCTTGTACTCAACAAAAATTCCGAATTCGCCAGAAGTGAATCCATACTTTTGCGCAAGTTCCGGCCTTTGCCTTGCATTGTAGGGAACAAAACTGATTTTACTGTTTTGATTCGAATACATATTCACAAGCTGCTGCATCTGCGCGCGCAAACTATCTTGGTCCCGTTGCTCTTTAGCAGAAAGTAAAATGACTTTGAGATCTTCGCTGACCGCTTTCGCCGCTTTTACACTTTGCTCGGAAAGCGAGTTGAGCCCCTCAGAAGTCCAATCTAATTTTTTGTCGTTCTTTGCTGCGATAAAGTTTATTGAAATTAAAAACACGACCACGATCAGAATCAGAACACCCATATTCATTCCGTGCTTCGTCGTCCGCATCGTCAGAAATTCCAGATAGGTTTGATGATCCTTGGCTACCGCGAGAACTAAAAAGACGAGTGCAATCCCCAGCGAGACATAGAGGCTGTCATGCCACATACCCATTGCTAAGCGAGTCACTCCAGAAGCGAGGATAAAAAGACCACTGATGAGAAGACATGCCTTACCGATTTTGCTCATGACTATCTCCAACGATTCGACTCAACAACTCGTTGAGTAAGAAAGCAGTAAAGGAAAATCACACTTAGGAAAAACACAATTCCGGCTGTGCTAATGCTGCCTTTGATAAAACTCACAAAGTGGGTCCCGACAGAAAGGTGCTCAAAGATCGCAACCCAAGTTGGGCTGTCGAGAATTTCGCTTCCAGCGCCGACAAACCATATACCTACAGAGAAGATCAGTGACATCACAACGGCGAGAACGGCGCTTTCAGTAAGTGACGATGAGAACATTCCGAGTGCGACGTAACTTGCAACTAACAGAAGCAGACCGATGTAGCTAGCTAAGAGCGGCCCCCAATCAATACTAGCTATGGTAGAAGTCGCAAGTGGATGGAGAAACGATATCGCCACCAATGCCCAGGCAACGCCTAGGCTTCCAAGAAACTTTCCGATTACAATTTGCGTTGCATTGACTGGACTGGTGAGAAGTAGATCAAACGTTCGTTGCTTCTTTTCTTCGGCGAATGAGCGCATCGTAAGTGCCGCCACCGCAAGAATCATAATGAAATTCACCAAGGAAATGTGCGCAGCGAACACATCAAAGTGAATATTTGCGCCGCCTTCAGATTGCCCCTGCATCGCCATTTGCATTTGCATTTGATACGAGCTCACTGCGAATTGTTGAAGGCGAATAACATACAGGATCGACCACACCAACGTGCAAAGCCCGCCGATCACCCAAAAGAGCGGACTAAAGAAAAGACTCCGAAGGTCTTTACCTGCTATAGCTAAAATCCCTCTCATACGGTTGCTCCTTCTTTCGCTCCTTGCGTTTCTTCACTTGAAGTCAATTGTAAGAAAATTCCTTCGAGATCAGTCGCTTGCGATTTCATCTCAAGCAACCCGGCGCCTTGTTGAACTATGTGCGCAGCGATCCGCTCTGCCGTTTCTTCGTTACCATCGGTTTCGAGCTGAATGCGGTTACCCTCGGCGTTCGCTTTACGAACACCATTCAAGCTTTTTAATGCATCACTCAGTTGCGGAGTGGGCCTGCGAACCCGAACTGCTACGGTTCCTGAGCCCGTCATTCGCTTACTTAATCCATCGAGGCTGTCTTCGGCGACAATCTGACCACGATTGATAATGATGATTCGTTGGCAACTTGCTTGAACCTCGGGAAGGATGTGGGTCGACAAAATGATCGTGTGCTGACCTGCGAGTTCTTTGATGAGCGCGCGAATTTCAGCGACTTGTCGTGGATCGAGTCCAACCGTTGGCTCGTCAAGAATCAAGATTTCAGGATCAGCTACAAGTGCACCTGAAATACCAACACGTTGACGAAATCCTTTTGATAAATTTTGGATTAAGCGTTTGCGAACGTCGCCCAGATTGGTTTTCTCAATTGCGCGATCAACGAGTTGATTCATTTTTGTTTTGTCTGCACCTTTTAAATTTGCGACGAACCGCAAATATTCTTGCACGGTCATGTCGCCGTACACGGGTGGTGTTTCGGGCAAATATCCGATCCGTCTTTTGACTTCAATCGGCTCTTCAAATACATCGAAGCCCGCTACTTTCACTTCGCCTGAAGTTGGCGCCATGAAGCCGGTTATAATTTTCATTGTTGTGGTTTTGCCAGCGCCGTTAGGACCCAAAAAGCCGACCACTTCTCCTCGCGCGACTGAAAAGTTCAGTCGGTCGATTGCTTTGTGGGGGCCGTAGGCTTTCGTGAGTTCACGAATTTCAATCATCGTTGCTACTCCTTGGGGATTCATAGAAATTGTAGTCATGGCTTGAAAACCGTCAAGCTAGACCAAGGTGACTCAGCGCATTTCTTTATGATTTCTCAGTAGTTAGAACGCCATCCCGACTACACGCGAACTACGAACAATCGATCGTTTTGATAGGTCACTCGACCGAGCTTGTCGCCTTTGATTGGCTTAACAAAGCGGCACTCCACAACAATCATATCGTAACGCCCGCCGGTTAATTCGGACTCGCTTTTCTTCAACGATTGCAAAACGACCCACTTGCCGATTTCGTTAAGTTCCTGATCGGAAATTTTTCGATTCTTTGTGCGGCGAACAATCGCATGCGCGCCCGGATAATCTCGTAAATGGAACCAAAGGTCGTGTGCTGCGGCTCTTCGTAAGAGTGCCAGGTTATCAGTGGCGTTTTTTCCAATGTACGCTTCGAGATCGTCCGCAATGGATAATTTCCGCCCTCGAACATCCGCTTTTTCAAGTAAGGTTTTGTTTCGCGCAAGAGTTTGCTTGCCACTTGGCTTCTCAGGCCCACGCGCAGTGAGAGTTTCAATCTCCTTTTTGAGCAGAGCGTATCGCTCGCGACTTCCCGCAATTTTTCGTTCGTTGGATTTTGCTTTTTCAAAACTATTTTTGATATTCCAAGAAAGAGATTTTGAGCTGTCGACGTAATCGCGGAGAGCCGATGGCACCGTCAAAGCGTTGTTTGCTTTTATCCATTCTCCGGCCCCACGCCAACCTGGATCATCTTTGCTTTCGATGTCAGTTAAGATTTTCCCGAGTGCTTGCGTTTTTTTGTCTATCGCTTTTTGCCATTGAGCTAACACTTTATCTTCGCCGCTAGATTCAGCGGTGGTTGCGGTTTTGATTAATCCTTTTTTCTTTAGCCACTCATCCCTCAACGTATTGAGATCGCGAGGCTCATCTCCTTCTTTGATGATCGGTGCTTGCGAAAGTTCATTCACTTTCGCCCAACTAATCATCTTATCAACAGCGGTGAGGAGAAGATTTTGTCCATGTGGATAAAGGCGCGCTTCAAGTAAACGATCTTCGCCCGGAGGACACTTGAATTCAAATCGTAAAATTCTACCTTTGGAATTATCGTATGCGACTGATTTTAGGCGGTGCCCGACGAAATGCGCGCGAGTGAACAGGAGGAGCGGCTTCGTCAGTTTCGGTCGTAGCGGTGGGTCGTCATGAAACACGAGAAGCATCGGTTCGCGCGGATCGAGGTCAAACCATAGCCACTCCATGTCGCCGGAATTATAGAAGCCAAGTCCGAACTCGCTCTCCGTTTGCTGCACTTCCTGCAACTGCGCCCCGACCAAAGGCCGGAGAGTTTCCGCAATAAATTCGAGTTCAGCGTTTGTGAGAGGCTTCATGGGGCCCATCGTATTGGCCAACAGTCTAAAAATAAAGGCGAATTTCAAGCACGAGCGACTCTATACCGATAGGATTACGTGGAAAAGTTAAAATTAGATCCTCTTTATCAACTCTTTGAACAGCATTTGCTTAATGCTCTCGTTGAAGAAGAATCAACCGAAGAATTTGTGAATCGTGTTGTCCAGGATTACATCGCTGGTTTTGGCGAACATGCGCTTATCTCACGCCAACATTTACCTATGGTGCAAGATGATCTCCGCGAAGAAGTCATGGAGATGCTTAAGAAGAAAACTTATGGTCACTACTCTTTAAAAGAGTTCCGAAAAGCACAAGCGGCGAAACGTCAAACACGCTCTCGCCGCCCCATGTGATTTTTTTTGTGATTCTATTCTATTTTATTTAGTTAGCTAAGTGGTTCGTCGTTGCAGATTCGGTGTTCTGAATTGCCGACTCACGGTCAGCTTTTTCCATATCATTTAATGACGTACCAGGCTTTACGATTTCACCTGTCTTTACGATTTCACCAGTAGTTGCGCCGTCTTTTACTTGAACGACTTTTAATTCCTTCTTAGGCTCATCTTTTCCATCCGTCTTTGCAGGTGCTGTCGTCTCTGCTTCAGGTGTTGTTGCTTCTGGGAGTGGAGCGAGTGGATCGACTGTTGGTGTGTCGGTTTTCGCTGAGCATGCAAGCTTCAAAGTTGATTCATCCAATTTTTGAGCGGCAACTTGTTCTTTTCTTTCATCGAGTGCAACTTTTACTGATTTAACTTTCGCTACATCTGCACCTAGGCCAACCATTGATAATGTGTAAGCCTTGCCATCTTTTGATTTCTCGAATACGAGTCCCATTTCGCCGTCTTTGCTTGCAACTTTTAAAATGACTACTTTGCAGTCTGCCTTACACTCGCCAGTCACTTGGATGTCTTTTTGTTCTTTGTCACAGCTGTCTTTTCCAACGGCTAGCGCGCCTACATCTGCTCCAATGTCTCCTGAAGCATTAAGCACATCAGCGGATGTTTTGCGCACGAGTGAAAGTTCAACATCAACAACGGCCTCTTTTCCCTTACCGGTGGTGTCGTTTAACTTTAATGTTGCGCCATCAATGCTTTCAGCGAGTTTCTTGTTTTGCTCAGTTTCTGGAATCGCGAGTTTTGCATTTACTGCGTCAAACTGCGGCTCAGTTAAACGAGTGCCGGGCTGAATTTTCGCTTTTGGATTCTTGCTAGGTGCACAAGCCACCAAGAAAGAAGTCATAAGGCTTGCTACCAATGCAGCATTAAATACGTGTTTGTAGTTCATAACGGCTCCTCGTTTATAAAAAGTAAAAACTTGTCGACAACCCATACAGCAACGCCAATGCCATTTAAGTCGCGGTTGATTTCAGCTACTTACAAACTCCATTCGTAGATTGTGACGTTTCTCGCTGTACAGTTTGCCTAGAGAATCGCTTTTAAAGTGAACAGCCATAGGCGCTCGTCCTCAAGTCTTGAATGATGTGTCAGGATTGCGTAGAAGCATGGCTTTTCGCGCACTTTTTAGTGACCAATCTTAGCTTCTTTGGCAAAACTACCAAATGCCCAATGACGTTTCCAATCGACGAAAGTTTCTCGAATTTTTTGGCCGAACTTCAGCCGCTGTTTCATTGACAACGTTAGTGAGTGATTCTTCGTTTGCGGGCGAGGCTATTCGGCATCTCGCATCTATAGCTCCTCCGTTCAAACCGATTACGCCCGGCAAACAAGACACCGTGAAGCTCGCGGAGGGTTTTCAATCGCGCGTTTTGATCGGCTACGGCACTCAGATAAATTCACAGGGCGAAAAATTTGGCTACAACAACGATTACACCGCATTTATTCCAGACGGAAAAAACCAGGGCATTTTGTGGGTTAATCACGAAAGTACTCACACGCTATTTGTTAGTGGAAGAAAACCGCTGGGCCCGCCTACTAAGGAGCAAATCCATGCCGAACAACTAAGTGTTGGCGGGTCAGTTCTGCGAGTAAAAGCTGATAAAAATGGCGAGTGGAATATTGTTCTGAATGATCCGATCAACAAGCGATTCACGGCCTTGACAGAAATTCCGATCGTTGCACCACGTGAAATTCTTGGCAAAAAAGTCGCGATCGGTACACTTGGAAATTGCGCCGGCGGTGTAACACCGTGGGGAAACATTCTTACCTGCGAAGAGAATTGGTATTACTTTTACGGCGATGTCACTTACTCAGATAAAGCTCAAAATCGCAAGCACTCGGTGTCGAGCAAATTTGGTTGGGAGAATTTCTTCGACTACCCCCCTGAACATTACGGTTGGGTCGTTGAAGTCGATCCACGAAAAGGTACTGCGAAAAAACTCACTGCACTCGGTCGATTTGCTCACGAGTGCGCGACGACAACCATTGCTCGCGATGGCCGTTGCGTTGTCTACAGCGGCGATGACGACGACAACAGATGTTTGTACAAATTCATCGCTGATAAGGCCGGCTCGTTAGATACAGGAACATTGTATGTGGCCGATTTAAAAAAAGGTCGTTGGACTCCGGTCGTAATTAACAAACATAAAATTTTACAGGACAAGTTCGTTGATCAGCTTGATGTTCTGATTCGATGCCGGGATGCCGCGCAACTTATTGGAGGTACTCCACTTGATCGTCCTGAAGACATTGAGATCGATCCCACATCAAAAGCAGTTTTTGTATCGCTAACTAACAACGCGAGCAAAATGAATATATACGGTTCGATTCTCAAACTTGTCGAGAATGACAATGACCCTCTTGCATTAGAGTTCTCCCACTCGACTTTTGTTACTGGCGGTAAAGCAAGCGGCTTAGCTTGTCCTGACAATTTGGCGTTTGATCGAAAAGGTAATCTTTGGGTCACAAGCGATATCTCAAACAACTTTTTGAATATGGGACCCTACTCGCGTTTCGGAAATAACGGCCTTTACTACATCCCGATGTCGGGTGCGTATGCGGGCAAAGTTTTTCAAGTTGCTCATGGCCCGATTGGTTCAGAGTTTACTGGCCCGTCGTTTTCACCGGATGGAAGAACGCTCTTCCTTTCCGTTCAGCATCCGGGAGAGGAAGGTCCTTCTCTGAGCCAATTAAGTAGTCATTGGCCTGACGGCGGCAAGGCTGTTCCGCGCCCATGCGTAATCGCTATTACGGGACCAACTCTTGATGCGTTAGTGATCTAATTCTTTTGAGCGCGCCATGACGTCTCAATTTGCCGAGCGCAAATTGACCTCCACGAGGACTGCCGAGGACTCCTGTCCTCGGCCCTTAGGGCTCATCGCCTATCGGGCGATTCGCGCAAAAGCAGCATCGTGCCACGGCTGTCCGGTTGAATTTACAGTTGCATGACCAACTGTAAGCTCGGCGGGTGGCGGGT
>JANOUF010000250.1:0-7147 GCA_031416685.1 Bdellovibrionales bacterium | reverse complement strand
ACTTTTCTAATTAGAAATGAGGGCAATTTTGAAAACAATGATATCTCCGAAAGCGTTGTAATTGAGCTCTACAGTATCACGGAAGGTGGGCGATTCTCTAGCCACTCTAATATTGACTGCTCAATAGTGGGTAACTCAACTTTTAACGTAGTACTTAGTGACGATGAATCTAAACCCGTGTTCTTGGGTCTATCGGCTCCAATAGGCATCTCATCAAGAGTTGTCGGTGTTAGCCATCGATCTGACAGTTTGGTAAGCCGAGCAACATTTTTTGCAAATTCGTATTTTGAAAGCCAAGTTCTGCCTCCAGCATGGAAGGTACCAGTCAGGTCCGATTCAATCGCCAGCCCTACAACTCGAGCCAGGTGCATGGTTGAAATCGGTGTGTAACGGACGTCGGTAAACATTGTTCTTCGTTCGCCTTTTTGAAGTCCGGAAAGAACCCATTCACCAAAACTAAGGTTGCGGTCAGTTCTCCAGCCAAAAATATTCGTCCGTAACACTAATGACCTATTGAATCCGCGAGTTGCATCCTCTCCATCAAGTTTTGTTTTTGCGTAGTAGTTTCGAGGCCCTTTCTTATCAACCTCTTTGTGAAGTTTATTTTCATCTCCCGCAAAGACAGAATCAGTTGAAATGTATGTCAGGTGTGCCCCTATATCGGAAGATTTTTGCGCAAGATATTCGCTAAGAGCGACATGTAATTGGTAGGTGCCTTCTCGATCTTCTTCGCACTGGTTTACGAAAACACAGCTGGCAGCGTTGATAATCGAATCTGGTTTGATCTCGTCTATTGCGGCGCTGAGCTTTTTAAAATTTAAGATATCGACCTGGCGAAGTAGACCATTCGCGATTTTGGAGGACCGGGAAAAACCGATAACGGCATTCGACTTTGCGAGTTCCGCGCAAATCGCTGTGCCTAGCATTCCGCCGGCGCCGAGCACTAATATTTTGCGAGCCTGATTTTGCATTAATCCCGTTTCCATTTCATTGGGAGAATGACGTCTTCAATATCACATTTCATCGCAGAAAGGCGTTGAAAAGTTCCGTCACTGATCTGGCTTGTCTCCCAAATCTCGAAATTCTTCGTTAGCTGATCGGCATTTTCACAACCAACTAACGGAGTCGCGGAAGGGAATGCTTTTCGGACCCACCCAAGGGCCAACTCCTCAGGGGAGGTCTTTAAGTCCTGCGCCGTTTGGTGCCACCGCTCTAAATTTTTAGATGCAAGCGGTACCCGATTAACAGCGTCTTTCTGGTCCATAAGCAGTAATCCTTGCAGATAGACGCTTCGAACGAAGACTCGCCGTCTTTGTAGGATTGCAAGTGCACGATCATCTAGGAAGCGCTGATCAAATACATTTGCTGGTATTTGGATAACGCTAACAAACGGATACTTTGCAACTTCAGCGAGTTGGTCAAGAGAGTATACAGAAGATCCAATTTCTAAAATTGTACCTTTTTCGTTTTCCTCTAAGAGAAATTGTCCCAGGTCAGTACCTAGGCGGGGAATGTGTTCAGTGTTGTGTAGCATCAAGCATTCAACAGTTTTGAGTTTAAGCCGACCAAGACTTTTTAGCAGAGACGATCGCGCAGATTTAACATCATCCACGTCAGCTGGAAGTTTAGTAACGACAGAAAACTTTTTTGTCGGATTCGCCAAAAGAAAATTTCCGATTCTTTCTTCGCTTAGCCCGTAAGCACTTGCCGTATCAAGCCACCGCACACCGCCCGACCATGCAAGATGTAGAATTTTATCAACTTCGTCGGCGCTCGGAAGGCCCTGACTATTATTGATTCCATAGTCGATCCCAAGCTGAACAGTACCTAGAGCAAACATCAAGTTCCTCCAGCAAGAGCGTTTATTAGTGACTCCATGGCTTGCTCATCGATGGGAGTGAAGTACTCACGTCGTATTTCATTGACGGTCGCAATGGTGTGTCGAGGATTTTGCGTTCTAATTTGCTCAACTGCTTCCTTGATCTGAGTGGCAGAAGTTACATTGTAAACTGCATCTCGCCATTTTCCGAGACTATCGAGATCGAATTCAAATGGGTGTTTCCAGCGTATTAAGGCTCTATCAAGAGCAAGTACTTCGAGATTCGAGACCGAGGCTGAAGCCATAATGATCGCATGGTTCTGTAGGACAAACTTTTCGACTGTGGGTGAGCCATCGACATTAAAAGGTATTCCAGTTAACAAGTCTTCAGAGTTTAATGGGTGTCTACGTACAGAGATTTCAATATTCTGCGAGTCGTGAATCAATTTAAGAGCTGTTCGTAAACTCCCAAGAAGAATCCTCGCTGACTTGTCGTCGTATGAAAGCACAACTCCAAGTTTGAATTTACCGTCTCTTGTTAGGGGAGCTTCCTCAGGCCATTGATTACGTGCAAACCGTAGATTCGGGCCACGACGAAGTCCCGATTGCGGCCATCCCGATTTCTGAAGCGCTTTTAGACCGGACTCGTTAGAGGCAAAAATTTGACTGGGGAACCTTCCACCTTGTTCATGCACAAACTGATATTGCATTGAGTATTGTTCTTGATACCAGGGAGAGTGTTGAAAGCCGATAGAGGTGATCGCCTCATCATGAATTTGCTCTAAGAGCATTTGTTCGCTCGGATTATTTTCGAACGGGTAGGCAATGGAACGAATTTTCACCCCGCGCGATTTTAAGTAGGTAACTGAGCGTGCAGAGAAATGGAGTTCGAGATGAGCAGGCGACGCCGCTTGACGGGAATGACTAATTCTAAACAGCCAATTCATTTCCTTATCTGTTTGTCCGAAGCTAATAAAGCATCCTCTTAATTCTGCGAAGGCAAACGCAACGGTCGCGAATACGTCCCGCCAACTTGAATACTTGAAGTAGTTAAGTGCGATTGAATTACTGCGACGGAATTTCTCAAAAGCCGATCTCTTTGATTGGCCCAGATTAAAAAACATCGGCAAAGCTAGAACATCATTCCCTTGGGATTTTAGTCTCTGCGTGAGGGCGCCAAAATTACGATCAAGAAAATCATACGAATCACCTTTCTTTGCAAAACAACCTTTGGTCACCCATGTGCGAATTAAAATATATTCCCGCGACTGTTCTACCCTTGTATCCGACACTTTCACCGTTAATTTGTTAGCAACTAATCGGAACGATGAATATAGGGTTCGCAGCACAGCTTTCGAAATGTTTCTTGTGAAAGCGATGGCTAGCTTTATTTTCCATCTTAATGAAAGCGGAATATTTTTTTCGGAACAGTAGGCGTGCGCAACGCTCGGACAAGAGATTACCGCATATGTTGTTTCGTGAACGTTGAGTTGGAGCAACACTTCTAATTCTAAGAGTTTTCGGTAAAAGTCCGAGCTTACTACGTTCATCCCACCAACCGTGGTCAGACGAATGACTCGAGCCAATTGAGATTTTTTCGCCGCGTTCACAAACTTGAGCGCTCGCGCGCGTGCCTTCGGCTCAGCCCGATCGAATTGTTCTCTGCTAACCTGCGCAGTGTCTGGAAACAATGTCGTGAGCTTAAGCCACATCTCTGGGTTGTCGCTTGCTATCGCAGTCTTCCGCATATCGAGCTTTCCTCGTTCTGCGAGATTCAAAGCCTGCTTGGAAGTCAAAAACTGCATCACATTTAGCCTAGATAGAGTTGGGTTAAGGTATCGTAGCTAGCGCAGTGCATTTTCTAGTTTTTCCTTGCTTGGGTAAACCCGTTTGTTATTTTGCACAGCATCGCATGAACACCCATATCCCATACGCACGTCAATCAATCACGGACGATGACATTAATGAAGTTGTCGCCGCTCTGCGCTCCAAGAACCTCACTCAGGGGCCAAAGATTGAGGAGTTTGAGCAAGCTATCGCCACTTTCGTTGGTGCTAAGTATGCAGTTGCTACTAGCAGTGCTACAGCGGCTCTCCACATAGCCTGTCGAGCAGCCGACCTGCAGAAGGGCGATTACCACTGGACAAGCCCTAACTCATTCGTAGCTTCAGCTAACTGCGGACTTTACTGTGGATCAATGGCGGATTTTGTCGATGTAGACGTGAGCACCGGGAACATGAGCGTCGCGGCCTTTGAGCAAAAGCTAGCGCAGGCCAAGAAGTCGGGTAAAATTCCAAAAGTCGTGATTCCGGTGGCGTTCGGTGGGCAATCTTCTCAGATGGATCGCTTGTATCCGGCTGCTAAAGAGTACGGAATTACGGTTATCGAGGATGCGTCGCATGGTATTGGTGGCTGTTACAAGGGCCGACCACTTGGAAGTGGACAATTTGCAGACATGACCGTGTTTAGCTTCCACCCCGTAAAGATTCTGACTACTGGTGAGGGTGGCTTAATCGTCACCAACGATCAAAAATTGTATGATCGATTGGTTTTATTCCGGTCGCACGGGATCACTCGAAATCCAGAGCTACTTCAAGGTCAGCCTGACGGACCGTGGTATTACGAACAAATCGAGCTTGGGTTTAATTATCGCCTAACGGACATCCAAGCCGCTCTTGGCATAAGTCAGATGCGTCGATTAAAGCTTTTCACTGATCGCCGACAGCACCTTGTTGATCGGTATCAAAAAGAACTTCAAGGGCTCCCCATAACTCTTCCGGCTCAAGCGGCAGACCAGAAACCCGCATGGCACCTTTTTTGGATAAAACTGAACCTGAATGAGATTCAAAAAACAAAAAATGAAATTTACAGTCAGCTTCTGGCGCGCGGAATTCAGACGAATGTTCACTACATCCCAATTCATACGCAGCCATATTACAAAAAGCTTGGCTTTAAGCACGGTGATTTCCTGGGAGCAGAGGAGCATTATGCACGGTCGCTCTCGATCCCGCTTTATTATGAGCTTTCTGATGTCGAACAGGATCGTGTCATTGCGTCGATTCGCGGATGTTTGGGATGAACGTAACAGCCATTATACCTGCGCGGATGGCATCGACACGTTTTCCAAACAAGCCACTGTTTAACTTTATGGGACTGCCGATGATCGAACATGTGCGACGACGTGTCGAGCTCTGCAATCACGTCGATCGAGTCATTGTCGCAACCTGCGATGAACAAATCTATGAAGTAGTGACTGAGGCGGGTGGCGAAGTCGTGATGACCTCTGATCGCCATCCCACCGGATCTGATAGAATCGCTGAGGTCGCGCGCGGAATTGAGACCGATATCGTTATAAACGTTCAAGGCGACGAACCGTTACTCTTGCCAGACGAAATTGACCACGCCGTTCAATTTATTCGTCAAAGTACTATTGGTGAGGCTTGGAACGCGACTGTTGAGATCAAGGATCAGTCGGAGCTTGAAAGTTCGGCAGTGGTAAAAGCACTTGTAGGGGCTAATAATCGAATTCTTTCAATGTCGCGAAGACCGTTTTCGATCAAACCGTTTATTGAAAGCCGGGAAGTCTTCCGAAAGGTACTCGGCTTTATTGCCTATCGAAAAGCAACCCTATTAAAAGTGACTTCTCTTCCGTTGTCTCCGATAGAAAAGCTTGAATCGATTGAGCAGATGCGATTGATCGAGAATGGATTTGCGCTCGAGAATCTTCGTTTTGAATCAAACTATCCCGGAGTCAATCTTCCGGAAGAAGCTGACCAAGTCGCTCACGTTTTCAAAACAGATAAACTTCAGCAGCGACTGCTTGAATTGACTCTTAGGTAAGACTTCCCACCGATTTTTTTAAAAACTCTAAAAGTGAGTTGCTTCCGACAATCATTGGAATGCCCGAGCGAGATTCCGGTCGGAGATCTCCGAGCGGATCATAATATGCTACAGGCTTTGCATTTAAATGTGCGGCGACGGCGGCAGTTGTGAAAGGCATTGCGAGAAAGGCGTCGCATGAATCGGAAAGAGCAAAGAGGCTCGTTTCAGTTGGCGCGATCTCCAGGTTCTCTGACGACTTTTCCAATTCAATAATCTTGTTAATATAGTTGGGGTCGTGAATCGGGTGGAAGGTTCTTTTATGCTTCAAAATAACTTTAACTTTTTTACCGGTATGCTTCTCCAATTCTTTAGCTGCGCCGAGGATGTCTTCGATAAAGGTCACCGAATTTTTATAGTTATAAAACAAATACGCAAAGCCATGCTCTTTTTGCCACTCAAGGCGGGTCGGTGTCACATCGAATACGGCGATGTTTATTATATTGGAACTTCGATACAATCTCTCTCCTGGTAGTCGAAAGATGATTGGGCCTACATCTGCGAAACTGTCAGATTGTACACCTGCTTGGATTTGCCACTTGATGTGATCTTCCGTCCAACACCAGCTCTTATCCACTTTCATTAAACGCCGATGTGGTAGTTCCCAGTACCAGGAGTCTTCTCGGTACTGGAATGCCGGAGTGTTCTGCGAGTGCCAAAGAAAATGCAATTTAAATTTTTTACCCCTTAAATCGGTCATGTAGAGCGGTTGTGAATCGTGAAGCGTGTCGGTAATGACAAAATTCTCTATTAAGCTTCGATTATTTAAAAACTCCACGAGAGGCGTAAGTAAATAATCTTGTGACAACAAAAACAATTCCGGTTTTTGGATCGACAACAGGCCGAACTTCACAGCACTAAACAAAAAAGACCAAAGGAGTCGAACTTTAGGAAGAAACTTCGTTCGATTTTCACTCAGCAATGTGAAAATAGGGCGTCGTGAATAGCTGAGATGATTTTGGTTTGTAGCTTTGATCTCGACAGTTGAAAGTATTAATAGGCGACTAGCTTTTGCCAATGGCTCAATAGGTCCGACTCTACAAAACTTGACGAAGTCGGAGTCTGTGTCATCCTCGTTGGACTTTGGAGGCGGGAATCCTATTCCAATTGTAGCGGCGCCTTTTTCGACTGATCCTGTTAACCCAATCAGAAGATTTGCAAAAGTAAATGCGGCATACTGAATGAAGAACTTCAGCTCCCGAAACCATCGACTAAACGAGAGACGAATTTTGCCATTGTTGTCGACGGAGACGCCTGCGTAAAAATCGTGTTGATTTCCATCCACAACCTCTTTCGACTGCTCGTACCCGCGCAATTTTTTCGTAGTGAAGGGATCGTAGCAATCTTGGCAGATGCGTTGCTGAAGGCGACGGGCAACTGCGTTTGCAGGATAGCCAAGAATTTCAGTATTGTATTTTTTGGGTATCGTTGACAGCCATGCGCTAAATT
>JANOUF010000249.1:0-12114 GCA_031416685.1 Bdellovibrionales bacterium | reverse complement strand
CGAGCGGCGCTTGGTTCGAGTAAAATATCCTTTTCAGAAATGAGAGCTGCAAACAGAGCAGCAGTCGACAAAAACTCTTTCCCCGCCGCCTCGAGCATCCGAGCTAAGCGCGGATGAAGCGGCCAACGTAAAAGTTTTTTCCCCAATGCGGTAATGCAAAAAGATCCAGCCTTACCCGAAAGTGCCCCTAAATTTTTCAACAGCCGTTCGGCTGAAACAATCGAAATCTCAGTGGGTGTTTCGAACCAAGAAAATGTTCGAGCGTCATTTACGTCATGTGCGGATAAAAGCAAAACGGCTTCGCTTAAGTCGATTCGCAAAATTTCCGGCGCTTCACTCTGCGCCATTGTTGATTCATCCATTTTGTTCCAAAGCCGATAGCACGTTCCAGGCATTTGTCGCGCGGCTCGCCCTGTACGCTGAATCGCTGAGAACTGACTGATACGCGAAAGTTCTAATCGCGAAAACCCGTTTGCATCTTGTTTTGCGACTCGCGAGAGACCTGCATCAATGACCGTGGCAACTCCATCAATGGTGAGCGAGGTCTCTGCAATGTTCGTCGCTAATACGACTTTACGTCTTGAGCTTTTTCGGATCGCACGATCTTGATCATCAAGTTTAAGGCTGCCATGAAGTTTATGGATTTCAGTTTCACTGATTGTGTTTTCAAGTCGTGCCGCAACCTGATTGATTTCGCGAACACCTGGAAGAAAAACTAAAATGTCGCCCTGGCCAGTAAGCCGACCGGCCAGAACATCGAGAATATTTTGTGAGACACGTTGGTAAAAAACATCGTTCGAAGTGAGAAGCTGAGGCGATTTGCTGTATACAATTTCCACTGGGTGAACTTGTGAGGTCACTTCGAGGATCGGAGCCTTGCCTAGGTATCTAGAAACACGTTCTGCATGAAGTGTTGCAGACATAACGATAATTTTAAGATCAGGCCGATTTAGAAGCTGCAGCTCTCGCAAAAGTCCTAGGCCGATATCGGTATGCCAACTTCGCTCGTGAAACTCGTCGAGGATCACGCACGAAATTCCTTTGAGCTCTGGATCACTGGTGAGACGACGACTCAACAAGCCCTCAGTCATGACTGTCAGTCGCGTAACATTTGATGTGCGGTTTTCAAAACGCACTTGGTAGCCAACTTCTTTTCCGACTTCCCAACCATTTTCTTCTGCGATCCGGTGGGCGGCGGCACGCGCGGCCAGTCGTCTCGGTTCGAGCATGATGATGCCGCCAGCGAACGACGGTGATTTCAGAAGAGCGGCTGGAACACGCGTAGTTTTACCAGCGCCCGGAGACGCGACTAATACCATTGCGGAATTGTTCGCGATGGTTTCTACGATCAACGGCAGCTTGCTATCGATAGGAAGATTAGTCAGATAAATTAGTCTTGCATCCAGTTGCTGATGTACTGAACGTTATCGCGCTGCCAGAGGTTGCCCATGTGGCCACCACGAGGGAAAAACTTTGCTCTTCGTCCGAAGATTTTTGAAAGCCATACAGTATCTTCAGGGCGCAAAAGCATGTCGTCGTGGTTATGCGCCAAGAACACATGGCGCGAGCGATTTAGATGTCGCGAATAAGCTGGCAAACTTCCTCTGCGGCTCGTCTCGTCAATTGAGGCAACTGTATTTTCTTTGTGAGCGCGAGCGCCGAAGAAATCGGTAAAGTAGGCTTCAAAAGAATAGGCGTCTGCGCGTTTGCGGAGAGCACCCATCGCGTAGCGGTCCAATGGGCTCTGGGTATCCATTAGCTCCGCCAATTCAGGTAGCACACCTAAATCTTCGACACGTTGTGAAGCCAGAATCGAGGGGCCAAGCGTTCGCTTCAGGAAAATACCCATAAGCGAATATGCATCATGATCTTCTAAACGAAGGCCTTGCGCGAACGCGTGGAAACGCTCCGGAGTCATCGGCGTCTTGCGAGTGTTTAAGAGATGTTTGAAATAGCGAACGCCAATTTCAATTAGGTGAATCGTCGGAATTGCCTCAGACGCTTTTACTCGAGCGTCGATTGCTCTTAAACCAAAGAGAAGATCGACTGGCGGATTGATCAGCATAACGGTTTTAATATTTAAAGCCGTTTCGCCAGCAATTTTGCGCTCGGCATTTAATTTATCAACACCCGTCGCGATAATGGCGCCGTGCGAATAACCAAGAACTTTCAAAGTCGGGTTGTGAATCCCCTTTTTCTTTGCCAGCTTCTTAAGAGATTTTTCGATTGCGCGATAAAAATCCATGGAATCCGCTACCGTGTCACCAATGAGACCACGAGAACTTGCCGAAAGAATGAAGTCATCAGTTAACGTATTTGGGAAGACAAGAACGTTAAGACCTAGCTCTTGGCCCTTGAATGCATAGAAGCGTGAGAAGATCGAATCCACTTTCGAACCGAGTCCGCCAATAACGATGAGAAGTTCATTCGTCGGTTTTGGAGCAGGGTAGAAAAGGACATCGAGTTTTTTGCGAATATGAATATGCCCAGTTGGTTGGCCATGTTTCAAAACGCGTACTTCAAGCGTTTCGAACTCAGTTTCGGGCACATGGATCGCGGGCGAACAAATCGTTGCGAGATCGTTCTTCAAATCTGGATAAATGTAATCACTTTTCGCGACAACGAAGGCTTGTCCGATATCTTCATCGAGCGCTTCTTCTTGGCGAACATCGGACTGAGCAAAAGCAGTCAGTGAAAGAAACGCGAGTGGAAGTGTTAGATAAAAATGGGACGATTTAGTTCTGATTGCAGAGCCAGCCAACATGAGATTCCTAAAGGGGCACAAGAGAGAAATGTGACGTTTTCGTACCCCACGTGAACGGTAGCTTCAAGCTTCAGACGAATACTTAAGAATTCGCCGAGTTTTCATGTAAGTAAGTTAAGAAGTCGCGTAACGCCACGCATAAACACGACCTTCAGCAGGATGACCGAATCATTTTCCGCAGTCATCCTAATGCTCATGGAAGAAAGCTCAATCTGGCGCAAATGCAGCGTCTGCAAAAAAGCGATCGGCTTTAAATCGAAGTATTTCCTGTGTAGCGTCTCTACCTGCAATGGGCAAAGAACCGGTTACGTCTTTTGTTCCGTGGCATGTTTTGAAGTGCATTTGCCGGGTGCGCGCCATCGAGAT
Organism: Bdellovibrionales bacterium; assembly: GCA_031416685.1. Lineage (GTDB taxonomy): Bacteria > Bdellovibrionota > Bdellovibrionia > Bdellovibrionales > JAMPXM01 > JANOUF01. Next base: position 8,984 of record JANOUF010000249.1, on the reverse strand, counting down.
GCTGGAGCAATCGAAAAAGTTTCGCCGACTGAAGCCGAAGCAAAAGCGCAACTAGCCGCGGAATCGAGCGCAACAACGGCTGCAGCACCCAAACGCGTGATGGCGACAACAAGTTCGCCGGCATCATTAAAACCGAACGTGCCGCGCGAGGTCCTGGTCGTGGTGAGCAAGGTGAAAGATTACATTCGTGCGCGTTCTGAAATGAACACGTCGGATTCAATTATGCCGCTTCTCTCTGAATTGATTCGGCAGGCGTGTGACGATGCGATCGACTCGGCTCGTGAAGAGGGTCGAAAGACGGTCCTAGACCGGGACTTCAAAAAGGATCGTTGATTTTTTTAGGGCCACTCGCAAAAATGGTCCTCTAGTCTTTTACTTCTGTGATCACAAGAGGAGCGGGTAATGAGTTGGGCTGTCGTCACAGGCGCGAGCGGTGGGATCGGTTTGGAAATCGTGCGAACGTTGGCGGAACAAGAGCCGACGATTCACTTCCTCTTAGTTGCACGACGCGAAGAAGAGTTGCAAAAAACCGTAGCTGAACTCAAAGAAAAAAAAGTTCGCGCGGAATACATGGTGCTCGATCTTTCAAAACCCGAATCAGCAAAAAAAATCGAAGATCGAATTCGCAGTTCAGGTTATGCCGTTCGGCACTTGATCAACAACGCCGGTTTCGGCTGGTGGGGTCGCTTTGACGAGCAGCCTCTTCAGAACATCGAAGAGATGATCGCGTTGAACATTACGACGCTCACGGTGCTCACGCGAAGAATCATTCCACTTATGGAAACGAGCGGACGCATCGTTAACGTTGCAAGCTCTGCTGGATTTGCGCCAATGCCCGGCTTCGCGGTATACGCAGCTACCAAAGCATTTGTCTTAAGTTTTTCACTCGCACTTGATTCTGAGCTTCGCAAAGAGCGCGAGATTACAGTGACTGCCGTGTGCCCGGGACCTGTCGAGACAGGATTCGCCGAACGCGCTCGCACTTCTGAAATTTTGCCGAAGTCTTACTGGCGCGAACGCCCGGAGACGACTGCACGTCGTGCATTAAAAGGTTCAGCTCGTGGGAAAGCGCTTGTTACGACAGGAACGGCAGCGGCTGCATTTCGATTTGTTAGCTGGATCTTGCCTAAGAAGTTTCTTTCGCGCTCATTCGGCAACCGCATGCTCAAGGAAACCTAAATTCAGTTAGGCCTAACTAAGGTCGGCAAAGATTTTCTAACTTCTGGTCGTTCACCGAGTGGACCCAGTCTGGGTTTGTTTATACTATCTTAATAGTGAATACCTCAGTGTCTACAAACCTCGACCAAGCATCGTACTATCCGGTTCGTGTCACCACTCTTCGTGGCGATCAACCGATTGGTTTCGATCTCTATGTTTTTGTTAACAACAAATACATTCTTTATGTGCGTAAAGGCGATCACTTTGATGGTGGCCGTCTCGACAAGCTTCGCGAAAAGAAATTAGAGCTGATGTACATCGTGTCGAGCGAAGAGCCTCTGTACAATGACTATGTCGCGCGAAATCTTGACATTGCTTACAGTGAAAAATCGAGCGCTTCAATTGAGAGTCGTGCGTCGATTGCACAAGGGCATCAGCAGTGGGTAACGGAGATTGTTTTAGAAAATCTTGCGGATGAAGGCGCTTACCAGCAAGCGCGAATCGGCGCTGAACAATTTGTGAAGTTCATGGGCGCTGATCCGCGTGCGGCAAAAACAATTTTGGGACTTAAGAATACGGAACAAAGTTTGTCGGCACATGGAGTGGCAGTTGCTACACTTGCGATTTCTATGGCGAAACGACTTGGCATCACAGACACTCAGCTATTAAAACCGCTCACGCTTGGTGCGCTCTTACACGATGCTGGACACTATAAAACGGGCGTTCCCTATAATTTATCTCTGGCAGCCATGCCGCCAGAAGTTCGCTCAAAATATAAACGACACCCGCAAGAAGCTGCCGATCGTCTTAGATTGATGAAACATTTTGATCCGGTTGTCGTGCGAATTATTGCTGAACATGAAGAGCAATTAGACGGTACGGGTTTTCCAAAAAAACTTAAGCTTAAAGATATCCATCCGCTTTCAATGATGGTTGGTGTAGCAAATGCGTATGATCGATTCATAACGTTTGAAAAGAAAAAGCCAAGCGACGCCGTCACTGGAATTATCATTGGCAAAAACGGCAAATACTTGCCGGAGCATATCAACGCTTTGAAAGCTGTACTCGCAGCTAACGGAATTCTCTCGACTTAAATCTTGTATTGTAAGCCTTGAATCTGGCCCTGATGGCGGCTTTCCATCGTGTTAGGATTTATCTATGAGACTGCGCTATTCGATTTTAATTTTTGTTTCGTTTGTTGCGGGATGTTTGCAAGGGACTCTGGATTTGAGCCTCCAAACAACTTGGCAGTTGCCGACCGTGATCGCGCTTGCGGTGTTCCTCGTGTCCTTGGGTAGCTATCCGAAAAAAGCCAACGCTCAAAAGCGCATGGCGCCACAGAAGAACACACAGGTGAACACTTTATTTCCGAACAGCGCTCAGTTTGAAAAAATCCTCAGCAAAGATCTCATGTCTAATTTTGGCGTGGAAAATATTAAAGGGCCGGATGCGACCACAATTTCTGCGCGCAAGGCCGACCCCTCAGTGTCGAAAATTGAAAACGATCTTAATTAGAATTTCGAAGCTCTAAATCAAGTCAATGTCGTCTGAATTTCTGATATCAACGCCAACATTCGGTGTTGTTGTTGATTCAGTTGTTGATCCAACGGTGTTGCTCATTCCAACTGAATAATCCGCATAAGAAGAACCAGAACGTGTTGGCGCTAAGCTACGGCCAAGCAAGTAGCCAACGAACATTGATACGCCAGCTGCAACGCCAACGCCGATCCAAGGATTAGCTTCGACTTGCGTGCGTGCACTTCTAACTCCGCGAGAAACCACTGGGCGCAAACTTTCAACACTGCGGTTTACGACCGGAGTAATGGCGTCCATTCCGCGAGTGATGTAGTCGACACCAAGATCTAGATACTGTTGGTATCCTGAAGCCGTCGTGCTTTCTGCAGTTGGGCTAGTTTTTGAGTCCGAATAGCGTGGCGTATTTGCGAAGCTCTCCGTTGTTGACGTTGCGCTAAACGAACTGCTGCTCACGTCATTTGAAAGTCCGCTAAGCCCGCTGTTCACGTTCGTATTAATTCCTGAGTTATTGATGTCTGCCATATTGAAAACTCCTCTTCGAGTAATAATGAATTTCGATGCGTGAGGCAGACTTCAAGACTCTGCCCTGACCGCATTAGGTTAGTTGAATTTGGTGGCGTTTGGGTACGCGAGGCATCTAGTGATGCGGAAACTTTATTTTGAAGGGGAGAGATTTGAAGGAAGCGATATAACTGTGGAAATTGGCCGCACGAAGATTAGCCAACTGATGTGACAACGCCCGCCCCGAGAGTGACAATCACCGTCACTTTGCGCCAAACATTTGGACACTGAAATACCTACACGACCGATCGTAACCGCCCAACACTCATCAGCTTTTCACCGCAACAGGCACTCGTAAATCGGCATCGCAATCTCGGCACCAATAGTGCTGGTATTTCGCATTGATGATTAAACACCCGGATGAACGGGTAGAAGTACGTAGGGAGTTATAAAATGGGTTCACTAGTTCAGTTCTTTTCGCACGGTGGTTTTTGGATGTATCCAATCCTCGTTGCTCAAGTTCTTTCGATTGCCATCATTATCGAACGTTCGATCGCACTTTATGTTCGTCGTGACGTGACTGATGCAAACCTTCTCAATGCACTCGAAGAGGGCATTAAGAAAGGCAATCTTGATACGGTCATCGCAACAGCTCGTTCTGTTAGCCGCGACAATCCACTCGGAACAGTGGTTGCTGCCGGTGCGCAAGCTGCTGCTAACTTAGGTGGTCGTGATGAAATCCAAAGTAAAATGGACGAAGTTCTACTTGTTGAGAATTCGCGTTTACAAAAACGCACTGTATATCTCGCGATGCTCGGCAACGTTGGAACACTCCTTGGTCTATTGGGCACGATTGTTGGTATGATCCGCTCATTCGGTGCTATCGCTGAAGCTGATCCAATTCAAAAAGCAAACATCCTCGCATCAGGTATCTCAGAAGCAATGAACGCAACGGCATACGGTCTAATCATGGCAATTCCTGCTTTGGTTATGTTCACTGTGCTTCAGAACCGTTCACAAGTGCTTTTCGATGACATGAATCAAGGCGCTTTGAAGATATTCAACACTCTTAGCTATCACTATGAATCAGTGACTGCGAAGAAAGTTCGTTCAACGAAGTAGATCGTTTTTTAAAGGCTAGAAGAGAGCGCGAAAGCGCGGGCATTTAAGGGAATATAGATATGATTTCGACAGAACAAGGCTCCAATAAAGATCAGACATTCGAGCTTAACTTAGTTCCGTTCATCGACGTGTTGTCGACGTGCATCTGCTTTTTGCTGATGACGGCGATTTGGATTAACGTCGGCGTAATGAATGTGAGCCAGGCGATTGGCAGCGAACCACCAGCAAACGGAAAGAACCCTCCGTCTGTGATCGCTGACATTAAAAACGATGGCTCAGTTCAGTTGTCATTAAAAGACGTCGGCGCAAATAAAAAACCAGTGATGTACGACGTTCGCTCTTCGGGTGGACGTATCGACTGGGAACGTGTTGAAGCTTACGTTGGAACTCTGCAAGCCAATATCCCTGAGTTGAAAACGGCACTCGTGATGCCAAGCGCTCGCACTAAGTACGAAGACGTTATCCGTATCATGGACATGTTTAAAAAGAGCAAAATCACCGACATCGGCATCGCGCCGCTAACGGGAACGTGAGACGAATATGTATTCCTCAAGTTTAAAACAAACTAGCATTCAATCGCCGCTCTCGCAGATGGCGATCGTTCGCCCAAAGGCAGCTTCAACGAAGCGAACTTTAGTATCGTCACTGATGCTAACTTCACTCGTCGATGCGTTCTCAATCCTCGTAATTTTCTTATTAATGAATACGAAGAGCGGAATCGAACAAGTTGAGTTGAAGAAGATCAACCAACTTCCGCACGCAACGGCAATGGACACGGTTACAAAAGGCATCGTCCTTCGTATCGAAGACAACAAATATTTTGTCGACGAAGTTCAGGTGAGCGAAGCAACGCTTGCTCAGAAGTTGGAAGAAGCTAAGACGAAGTTCGAAGCAGGTACTATCAATGGTTTGAAAGCAAGCGTGATCGTGCAAGCTGACAAGAAGCTTGATTACGAAGCGGTTAGCCCGATTCTTCGCGCTGGCGCCGCCGCCGGCCTAAATCAATTCAAGTTCGCTGTCGTAGAAAAATCGAACTAAGCGCCTAAAAAAGAAATAAAAAAAGCCGTGTACTTGCGTACACGGCTTTTTGCATTTTAAGCGCTTAGAAAATTAGAAGATGGCGGATTCGGCAATTGCTGAGAGCGAATCATCTTTTAGATGCTCAGCGGATTTTTCGTCGAGTTTTCCGCCGCGAGCGGCTTCTGGATTCACTTTTCCGACTGGAACAACATCAGCCACCATACGTGCTGATTCAATAGCAGCCGCGATCGGCATCGTGAGTGAAGCTGTAGCAGCAGCTGCCGCACGAGCCGGATTCACTACGCCGCCAGATACAACGCGACCTTTGAGCCAATCTTTTTTATCAACCGTGCCCATCAAGATCGCCTTCATGCCTAGAGGATCCAGCTTCGGGTTGATGTCTTTTAAATTAGCCGCAACACCTGCCAAGTAAGGAGTCGCCATCGATGTGCCAGACATTGGCAGCATCATCTTGCGATCTGAACTTGGAACAGTTGAAACCATCGCAACACCAGGTGCTGCGATATCGACTGACTTAGCACCGAAGCACGAGAAGTTCGCTAAGCCTACGTAATCAAGCGAAGCTGCAACAGTGATCGCATTCGGCATGCGAACGTTAGCAGGGAAAGTCGGCAACAAATCGTTGTTTGTGCCGTCGTTACCAGCTGCGACCACGAAAAGCGTGTTCGGAGAAGCCGTCATCCATTTGATGCCGTACTTTTCGAACTTCGAGTACGCGAGCTGTGTTTCCGCTTGAAGCTGCGCAGGTGTTGGGTTTTTGATCCCCTTCACGCCGAGCAATGCTTTTGCGATCATCGAGAGCGGAACGCCCAAGCTGTAGTTCGCAACATCAATCTTCTGTTCATTCATGTAAGTCGAAACTTGCTGGAACATTCCGTTCTGAGCGGCAGCCAAAATCATATAAGCCAGTCTCGTCCAAGTACGCTTCTTCTTAGTGCTATACGGAGTGGTCTCCTCAGAGTCGTATTCGTCTGGCATTTGATCCGGGAACACACGAAGTGCCATGATTTTCGCATTTGGCGCTTGTGATTTAATTAGACCAGCCACGTGAGTACCGTGAGCATACTGTCCGTAGGCATTGAGATGCGCTTTGAGTTCCGTTTTCTCAGCTTCAGGCAAGCTATCGACGTTTTCTTTCCAGAATTTATCTTCTTCAGCTGTAACGACGCCCGCTTGTTTGTGAGCGACAACAGTGAAGAGTGGATACACGATCGGATTGAACCAGCTTAAGTGGTCACGGAAGAAAATCTTGCCGTAATTCTCAACGAAGTTCCAACCGATCATGTCGTCGACTTTCTGATTTAGATCGTCGTCAACACGGTTCGCAGCCGTCTCTCTAGTATTCATTAATTCCGTACCAGCTAACTTCTCATGTGCGAAGTCTGTACCTGAATCAACAACAGCAACGCGGGCAGCAAGCGCGGGAGCAGCTGTAGCGAGAGTAAGTGCTAAAGCTAAAATATGTTTTGTCATAGTTCCCACCTCTTAGTGCTGCGCCGGCTGAGTCGCCGCGCTAGACAGTTTTAAAATGCCTCTGTTTGCCTGTACGTATTTCGCTTCTTGCGCTTCGCTGAACGGCAAGAACGGATTCAAGTGCTGAATGTAAAGCATCTTAAGAAGCTTATCGTTTTCAGCAGACAACATGCCGTGTGATTGCTTCGTGCTTTGCAATCCCGCTTTCAAGAATGCTTCTGATGTCACGCCTGAATGGGCAACAACGTCAGCAGCTTCTAGAAGTTTGTCTTTTAGTTGTGACGGAAAGCCGAGATCCATAATGCGGATACCAACCGACAGGAGATAAGCAACTCCACGGCGAATGACCGTGTCGTAAGGTGCATTGTAACTATATATACGAGGTGCACCCATATTATAGAACATGAACACAGTGTTCGTGTTTAATAGCGTATAGATGCTGCGCTGACCGTTCACCTGTTTGCACTCGGTGAAGTAGTCAAACATCATCGTCACCCTGCAACGGTTCTTCTGAACCAGACGATTGTTTGTCGTGTTCATTATAATATCGCGGCTTTTTTCAGTTGCGTAACGAGCCTGACGACCCATTTTCGCCATATCAAGCTGTTTCTTTGTGCTCATAGCTTGGAGGTAAGCAGTGAGTACGTCGCCTTGATTTGCGAACACAAGATCAATCGATTGATCCAAAAATGCGTGGTCGATTGAACCACTAATTGTTGGCGACGTCGCGCGAAGTGCGGATTCCAATTGGTTGAATTGGTAGCGATAAGCCATTTCGAGTTTCGTGTAAGTGTCTTCGATGACGACTCGAATGATCTGACGAGTCGCAAGCTCAGGGATGAAGCCTGCGATTTGATAAAGTGCCGAGAACAAAACGTTCCGAATAAGCGACTCAACCGCCGGCTTGTGCGGCATGTGGTAATCAACCAATGTCACAGGCCCTTTGATCGGCAAGAACTCGCCGGTCAAAACGATGTCATAAACTTTTTTAGCTTCGTTGCGATCGAAGCGAATGTTTTTTAAGAAACTCTTCGGGTTCTCAACGACATCAGTCCACGCTTTAATTGTTTCCTTGTTTTCACCTGCATCGCTAAGGATCGCGATGAGTGTTCTCAAACGCTGACGATCCGTGACAGCAAAGACGAAGTCTTTTCCGACGTTGAGATCAGATGCGTAGAAAGTTTTCGGCAAATTGTTAGTGCCTGCGAAGTTCGTGCTGCCGCCCACTTGCAACTCGTTCACCCAATCAGCAGTTTCGATTGGCTCTTCATTGCTAGCGTAATCTGTTTTGCCCAAGGCAAAACGATTCATCCGGTTGTTCACTTCCTTCACTCGGCCTTGTGTCCAATCGTTGTAATCGCGACGAGTGAACTTCTGCATCGGAAGCGACGATACTTTGAAGCTCTTGATGAGAGTCTGCAAAGACGGGAAGGTCAGATCGTACAAGCGGCATGGTTTGCCGGTTGTCTTGTCTTTGCTCACCACGTATTTCGTGCCGATCATCGTAAAAGTCGTTTCAGCACACACTTTTGGTGCTTCAACGTTTTCCAATGCGTCTGCCGTTGCACGCCATTGAGGCTTGTCCACCGAAGGACGGTCACCTGTTACCGTTATTGCTGCTGCGGACTGCTCTAAATCGCTGAGGTCATCAGCGTAGGCATGTACACCCACAAGAAGTGCTAAAACCAAAACGGACCACGTGAGTTTCATAATCCCCCCCCTTCACGAAAGTCGCTGTAAGTGAGGCTATCTAGGCCATTGTCTGGGCTGCAACAAATTAACTTGGAATTCCGTCATTTTACGTAAGATTACGACACTGCGTTCTATGAAATGAGGCCGTGAACGCCGCGCAATTTATAGCTGGCAGAAGCAGAAGTTTTTAACCACGCAGGTCTGCTTAGCGATGCGGCATTTTTCCGAGAGTAAGGCTGACACGTGTGTACGGCGCCGAGCACGGTTCCGATCTGGAAATTCGTCGGCACTCTTTTCGTCGATTAACATCTGAAGATGAAGAAAAATAGAAATAAAAAAGGGGCCCTTGCGAGCCCCTAAATCAAACAACCAACAATTCCTTTTGGGGGAATCATTGCTTTCAAGTCTGCGCGGGTAGATTGGTGAAGTTCAAGCGGCAAAGGCCCACGTTTTGAACAAAC
>JANOUF010000248.1:0-9132 GCA_031416685.1 Bdellovibrionales bacterium | reverse complement strand
CTCGCGAATGTTGCCGGGCCATGCGTAGGCATTAAGAAGTTCCATCGCATCGGGCGCAACGCCTTGAAGGTTGCGATTCTTGCCAGTGTTGAAATGCTGAATGAAGTGATGCAGAAGCAACGGAATATCCGTGCGCCGCTGGCGAAGTGCAGGAATGCGAATAGGAATAACGTTCAAGCGGTAGAAAAGATCTTCGCGGAACTGACCTTTTGCTACGGCTCTCTCGAGATCAACGTTCGTTGCAGCGATGATGCGCACATCAGCGACTTGTGTTTTTGCACTTCCAACCGGCTCGAAACGGCGTTCTTGAAGTACGCGGAGAAGTTTCACTTGCAGGTTTAGGCTTAGCTCACCAATTTCGTCTAGGAAGATCGTGCCGCCAGAAGCGAGTTCGAAACGACCAGCGCGATTTGCGATTGCACCTGTGAACGCACCTTTAATGTGACCGAAGAGTTCCGACTCAAGTAGCTCACCTGGAATAGCTCCGCAGTTGATAGGAATGAAGGGCTTGTTCGCACGAGGAGAATTGTAATGCACAGCTTTTGCGACTAGCTCTTTGCCGGTACCGCTTTCGCCAGTAACGAGAACAGTTGATTCAGCATCAGCAACACGCTCAACCATTTCGAGCACGTGGCGAATTTCTTCGCTCTGCCCAATGATATTGTCGAATTGATACTTTTTATGAAGTGCTGTGCGAAGCTGTTGGTTTTCTTGCTGTAGAGATTTCTGAGAAAGAGCGCGTCCAACGATGTTCAAAAGCTCTTCCATATTAAATGGCTTCGTTAAGAAGTGAAACGCACCATTTTGTGTGGCGCGAACCGCAGTCTCAATCGTTGCGTGTCCAGTCAGGATCATCACTTGTATATTAGGATGAAGCGAACGAAGGCGAGTCATCAATTCAATGCCGTCTCCATCGGGGAGGCGAAGATCAACGATCGCAAGATCGAGAGGCTGCTCACTATTAGAGAGGATCTCCGCTTCGCGCATACTGCTGGCAGTAATAACTTGGAAGCCTTGGCGGTCGAGCACTCTAAAGAGTGCCGTGCGGAGACTTGATTCATCGTCGACGATCAGAATTCGGCTAACAGCCTGCATTCGATTAGTTCCTTCCTGGAGCTACTGCATTTCCGTCATGGAAACGTCATCGAGAAAATTCAATGTTGCTATAAGTAAATGGTAGGCAGTTGTTTTGGCGCTGTCAAATTTCGCCGTCAAAAATTTGTTCGGTTCGGACCAACGCCTGATCCTGAAATAGTCATTGCCCCACTAGGATCGAGGAAACGAGATTCTAGCTGTCGTTCCTTTGTCAGGCTGGGAAGAAATTTCCAGCTCTCCACCATGGTCGCGGATAATTTGCAAAGCTACGGTTAGGCCAAGACCTTGATTTCGGGAAGGGTCTTTGGTCGTGTAAAGTGGGTCAAAGACCTGTTCTTTCAACTTTGGATCAAAACCGACGCCGTTATCTGAGATTTCGACAATCGCGCTCCCAGCGCGGCTTTCAATCCGAATGAAAATTTCACCGCGCATTCCTGGTCGTTGGCGAAGATAATCGCCAATCGCTTCTTGCGCGTTTTGCAAAAAGTTACGAATGGCTTGCGCGAGAAAGTTGAACTGACCCGTGATCAGCACAGGATCATTTGGAAAATCTGTTCGAACTTGAATACCCATCGCGCGTGTTTGCAGTTCAATGATCTGCATCGCAGTCTGTATAACTTCACGAAGATCGACAGCTTGAACTTCATCGCTTTGTGATTTTCGAGTAAAGCCAAGTAGGTTCTTTACGATATCGCGGCAACGAAGAGCACCTCGCTCCATCTCAACGATGTCTTCGTAATGAGCTTCGCCGCCGTTTAGATCCATGCGAATGAGTTGCAGGAATGAAAGCATACCGCCAAGTGGGTTATTGAGTTCGTGCGCGATGCTTGATCCAATCACGCCGAGCTCTGCCATCTTCGCGCTCTCGAGGATTTGTCTTTCTAAGCGGAGCTGCGAGCTGACGTCGTGGTACATGTTTACGAAGAGTTGAGTTGCTGTCGGCTTGAACTGAATTTTTTGGCTAAACACATCGTAAACGGTGCTGGCGCCGCCTGCCGTACGAGCCGGCTTCAAACGGAAGTTCGTTCCCTTTGCACAGTTTTCACAAGGCTTAGAGCGGCCATAGAGTGCCTCGTAGCATTTGCGACCGATTAATTTCTCAGGCGGATTTCCACTCCGCTCTGCGAACGCACGGTTGATTCGCTGTAAGTTGTAATTTGAATCCAGAAGTGCCACGGGATCTAGAACCGCATCGAAGGTTGTTTCCCATTGGTGCTTGAGTGTTTCGGATTCTTCAAGGCGACTTAGGCGTACGATGGAAAGTGAAACAGCATCTGCAATCTGACTTAGGAATGAAGTTTCATCTTTCGTGAAGCTGTCTCCAGCCTCGCGTGCAAAATAGATTCGCCCGAGTTCGTCTCGTCCTCGCATGAGCGCCGCAGAGAAGAGCGCGGCCACAGCTGGCATCGTGCCGCGCTCAAGACCCGATTGAGCGTGAAATAAAATTCGAATCCATGAAAGCCCGAGTGCGCCGCTCAACGCTTCCATCGTCAGGCGCTCCATTTCAGCAAGAGATCCCGCTCTATGAACGGCAACGAGCGCTCGGTGAAGTGCTTCTATTCTGTGGTTCGTTGCAAGAAGTCTGCGTCTTGCGTCTTCAAGAAAGTCTTGGCGCTTTTTAACTCGTTCTTCGAGTTCCACGGTGAGTTTGCGTAAGCTTTCGTTTTGTTCATTGACGAGACTTAAGAGTTTCGCGTTTTGCCGGATGAGGTTGTACTCCTCAAGCGCTTCCATAATCGTTCGATCAAATTGCGGATCAGAATAGGTTTGAAGAATTTTAAAGATGTTGCCCTTGTTGATCATCTTACGAAGTGCATCGGGCGGAGCTTGGTTTTGGATGATTACTCGCTGGGATAGGGGAGCCACAACATTGAGTGTGTCGAGAAAGCGTAGCTCGTTGAAGTTCTCATTACCATCGCTGGGGACAACAACAACCTGATAAGCGTAGCCACTGATTTGCTCTGCCGCGGATTTAAAATCCGGAGCAAAGTCAGCACCAAACGCAACGGTTTCAGGTAGTGGATGTCCAATGACCAGGACGCTGGATCTTAGAGTTGGCATTTCTCGGTCAAGTCTCCAATCCGTTGGATTTCGTAATCGGGTTGCTCATCTTTGTTGGGCAACAAGTGTGCGTACTCGCCAACGCGTAACCAACAGGTCTGCCATCCGAGAAGTTTCGCAGGTTGCAGATCTGTGTCGACTCGATTGCCGATCGCTAAATACTCTTGAGGCGCGCCACCTTCATCTTTAAAGATAGCACGGTAGGCGAGCGATTTGGTGTCACCTCTGCCAAGGTCGACATAATGAATACGCTTAAAGAAGCGTTCGATGCCGCTGAGCCGGACCTTTTGCGTTTGAGTACTTTCAAACCCAGACGTCACTAAGTAAAGAGGGTAGAGATAGCTCAGGCGTTCGAGCATTTCTTTTACGCCGTCAAAAAGCGCAATCGCGTTGGCTTCGATCTCGCGATGATAGAACGCTTTGAACCCGGCTTGCGCGATTTTTTCGGCTTTGTCGCTCGGTCCATATTTTTCGGCAAGAAATTTAAAAACATCACCTCGGGGATTTTCATGGTGAAAACGCATCCGTTCGCGAATGCATTCTTCAAGGGAAACCGTAAGTCCTGCTGCAAGCATCGCTTCGCACGATTGCAAGGTCGCACCAGGTACTAATTTTCCATTGGTATCTAGGAGAGTGTCGTCGAGATCGAAGACCAAGCAGCGAAATTCTTTGGCTTTCTCGTTGGACATTTACTTCCTTAAACTTTTATCTCGGAAAATTTCTTTCATTCCCTCGGCAAATCTTGGCCACACGGGTGAAAGGTCAGTCAGTTCATCTTGCTCTTCGATGCAGATAACGGGAACGCGGTGATCGACCCATCCATATTGGCTCAAGCTACCTGGAGTTGGATAACCGATATCGGGTTTGACGATGTATCCAGACGCTTTGCTGAGTCGTTCCGAGTCTGTTTTCGCTGGCTCGCCTGCATAGACGACCATCGGTTTCCAAGAATGGCAGTGAATGATTAAACGTGGGCGAAAAGTTTGAATGAGTTCGACAACGCCTTCGATCTCAGGCTCGCTCATTGGCTTCGGGCCAGGGTTGTAGCGCTCTTTTGGTGCGCCCGGTGCCCAGTCATTTGATGGATAGTTTCTATTGAGATCGACACCTCGACCATTGACTCGGGTGCCATTCGCAAATCCATCTTTGTTTAAACAAGGAATTACAATCCAGGGTGCAATTTGGTCATCGCGTCCTGCAGCAGCTTCTGTTTTTAGCCACTCGAGAGTTCGTGTAGCCAGCTCCACTCCCTCAGGCTCGTCGCCGTGTATGCCACCCATTAAAAGAATCGGCTGAGTGCCACGCAAATCTTCGAGATCTCGACTTGCGAAAAGTTCGATCGGAGTACCGAGTGCGGTTTTTTTCCATGAAGTTGTGTGGAAAACGGGACTGGTCGACATAGCCCGGTATCCTACGGGAACCTTGACCGGCTTGTCGAGTCACAGCTACCGTAAATTCATGAATTCCAAAGAATTTTCCGTCATCGTTTTAGCTGCAGGCAAGGGTACGCGGATGAAGTCGCCGCTACCGAAAGTTTTGCACCCGGTCGCAGGCGTTCCAATGATAAAAAAAGTCATCGACGCTGCCAAACAAGCGGGTGCATTGGAAGTTCGCATCGTCGTTGGCCACGGTGAAGCGTTAGTTCGCAAAGTCGTCGAACCAATGGGTGTGACATGCTTTCCACAAATCAATCAGCTCGGAACTGCTGACGCAGTTCGCTCGGCTGAACCAGGGTCGCTGAATGGGTTAGTACTGATTTGTAACGGCGATCATCCTTTGCTTGAAAGCATCGACTTCAAAAATATTTTAAGTGAGTTTCATTCGGCCAATGCATCCCTTGGCGTAGTGTCTGCCGTTTTAAAGCGGCCGGCCTCTTTCGGTCGAATTGTACGTCACAAAGGTGACTTGCGCGCGATCGTTGAAGCAAGCGATGCTTCATCCGACACTCTTAAGATTCGCGAAGTGAATACGGGAATCTATGTCGTGAAAGCAGAAGTCCTTAATCGCTTTCTGCCTACAATCCAAAATAACAACTCAAAAGGTGAATTTTATCTCACGGACTTAATTTCAATTGCGCTCGAAGCAAACGAACGAGTCACTGCGATTAAAGCTCGAAAAACTGTCGCTGTCGGAGTGAACACTCAAGCTGAATTAGCGAATGCGACTAAAGCACTATTTAAACGTAAAGCGCTTCAGCTGATGGAAGCTGGCGTTTTGATGATCGACCCCGCGACCACTTACATCGAGGACGAATGCGAAGTCGGTCCTGCAACGGTCATTTACCCCGGTGTTTATCTTAGAGGGAAAACGACAGTCGGTGCTTTTTGTGTGCTTGAGCCAAATTGTTACATTGCAAATTCTCGAGTCGATGAAAGTGTACAGATCAAAGCAAACTGCTATCTGGAAAACACTCACGTCGAAACAAAAGCAACTGTTGGTCCATTTGCACGACTGCGCCCAGAAACAGTTATTGGCGAAGATGCGCATGTGGGTAACTTTGTTGAAATGAAAAAAACAAAATTTGGCAAACGGTCTAAAGCTGGTCACCTGACATACTTAGGTGATGCGACGATTGGTGAAGACGTCAATATCGGTTGCGGTACGATCACGTGTAACTACGCGGCTGATAAACAGAAATATCGAACTGTCATTGGCGATCGCGCCTTCATCGGAAGCGACACGCAATTCATTGCTCCTGTAGAAGTTGGCGCAGATGCGGTTGTGGGATCAGGCTCAACGATCACCAAAGATGTTCCAGCAAAAGCACTGGCAGTCGCCCGCGGTAAGCAGACGAACTACGAAAATTATCAGATCAAAAAGCCTGGCGATAAATCAAAAGGCGAAAGTTAAGGAAATTTTTATATGTGCGGAATCGTCGGGTACTACGGACCACGCAGCCCCAAAGATGTTATTCTCGACGGTCTTAAAAGACTCGAGTACCGCGGCTACGACAGCGCCGGTATTGCGATCTTGCACGAAGGCGAATTCAAGCGCATCCGCGCCTCTGGAAAATTAAGTGAACTAGCGCGTAAACTTGAAGGCGAAAAGTTCACTGGTAAAATCGGCATCGGTCACACTCGCTGGGCGACTCACGGTGTACCAAGTGAGCGCAATGCGCATCCTCATAGCGTTGAGGGCGTGAGCATCGTTCACAACGGGATTATTGAAAACTATCAAGAAATCAAAGAGGAGCTTGCAAAAAAAGGCTCAGTGTTTTCTTCGGATACCGACTCAGAGCTCGTGGCCCACTTAATCGCTCGTTCACTTCGCACAACAAACGATTTAGCGAAAGCAGTTGAGGAAGTCATTCCGCAGCTTCGTGGCGCTTACTCAGTATTAGCGGTGTCACAGAAATCACCTGACACCATCGTTGCTTTTAAAAATGGACCGCCACTTATTCTTGGCATTGGCAAAGACGAGATCGTTATCGCAAGCGACGCTCAAGCGATTGTCAGTTACACGAAGGACGTTATTTATCTTGAGGATCATGAAGTCGCGGTTATTGAAGGATCAAAGTACAAAATTGTTTCAACTAAAGGCGTGCCGATCCAAAAGCAAGTTCACACGTTGAACTGGGATGCGGAAGCAATTGAGAAAGCTGGCTTTCGCCACTACATGCTTAAGGAAATCTATGAGCAGCCTCGCGCTGTTGCGCAGGCGATTGCGCCGCACATCGATCTCAAGGAAATGACTGTTCGCCTCCAGGGTGTGGGCTTCAACGTTCCTTACGACAAGCTTGCGGGTCTCGATCCAGTTCAAGACGCGACAAATACGGCGACCGTTTTAAATTCCATTGATCGGATTTTTATCGTCGCATGCGGAACAAGCTACTACGCGGGGATGGTTGCCGAGTATTTGATTGAGAATTTAGCAAAGGTTCCAGTGGAGTGCGACATCGCAAGTGAGTTTCGTTACCGTGACCCTGTTATTCCTCCGCGGTCTTTAGTCGTCGTCATTTCACAAAGCGGTGAAACTGCGGATACGCTGGCAGCTTTGCGTCTAGCAAAAGAAGCGGGCGCCGTGACTCTTAGTATTTGCAACGTTAAGCGTTCTACCATTGATCGTGAATCGCTTGGCCACTTGTACATGAATTCCGGTGTAGAAATCGGCGTCGCAAGTACAAAAGCATTTACGAGCACATTGGCTCTCGCAAATATTTTTGCATTGTTCTTAGCACGGACACGTCGCGCGATTACGGCTGCCGAAGAAAAAAATTATCTTGAAGCACTTTTGGCGGCACCTGCGCAGATGGAAGCGGTGCTTGCGTATGATAAGTGGTTTGATGAAGCTGCACATCGCTTGAAAGAATATCGAGGAGTCCTTTACATGGGCCGCGGTGCTAATTATCCGATTGCGATGGAAGGTGCTCTGAAATTAAAGGAGCTCGCTTACATGCACGCGGAAGGATATGCCGCGGGCGAGATGAAACACGGGCCTCTCGCGTTGATTGACGAGCGCATGCTCATCATGATGATGGCTCCGAGCGATAAGAACTACGAAAAGACCTTGAGCAACTTGCAAGAAGCAAAAGCGCGAGGCGGCCATATCATTTCTTTAGGAACTGGCGACAATGCAGAACTCAAAAGTTTGTCTGAGTATTATCTGTCGCTGCCGAAAGCCGAGTGGACTATAAACCCAATTCTTGAGTCGATCCCAGTTCAACTCCTTGCCTATCACGTCGCCGACAGCCTCGGCCACGACGTCGACCAACCCCGCAACCTCGCAAAGTCCGTCACCGTCGAATAACCAACCTAACCAAAGTGGGCGGCGCACCGTTTGGTGGGTGACTGTGGCTGTTTGGGGTGACGGTGGGTGTGCGTGGAATGGTGCGTGCAATGTAACTCTGCATGAAGATGAGCACAGCTAAAATACAAGCCGCATTACTGACCATGACGTTCTTGGGCACCCTGTTGGGCCCACTGAGCAACCGTACATTTGCTAGTCAATGCGTCGATATCTATAGAGCGGCGCCAACTGAGGCGGATAAATCGAGCTGGGCGTATCAAGCAATCTCGCGGGATGTCGCAATCATTGAAAAATTCTTCGTAAGTCAGAAGAACGCAACTGCTGCTGATACAATTAAGAATGCAATGAAGAGCGGCATGCGAGTCGTATTCTTTCGATTGCAATCCTCTTCTCAAGTTTACAAAGCCCAAGACGCTACATTTTTTGGTGAGCTCCGGAACGATTTTAAAAAGTTTGAAGATCACTTCGGCCGTTACGACCTCGCATTGTCGCTCGCAGAACGCGCGCGTGAGCTGGGCGATAAAAATTTGCTCGTTCGTGCCGAGGAGCGTGAGCGCGAGGCTTTCAACAATCTTCGAACCGTTCTCGAGGTAAGTGGTTGGATCTCGAAACCCGAGCAAGCCGCAAACGAAATGGCAAAACGGTTGAACGATTACAACTGGAGAAGTGGCTCCGAAGATCGCGCATTCATTCAAGGACAGTTGGTCGAGTATTCCCGCGAACTTCACAAAGACGTTAAGAACGAGAAATTCGACAAAAACGATATCGAAAAAGGTCTCCACGAACTTAGACGCCGTTTACGTTGGATTCTAATTGAGACAATCAGTTTCAATGGCTTTGTTGAAACAGTTCCTGAGCCACTAAAAAATAAAGTTGGTGCGTGGTTTACTGAACTCAGCGCAACTCGGCCAAAACTTTTGGACGATAAGTATATCCGCTACCAAGCGCCCGTTGTCGAAGAGCCATTGCGAGTTCCTTTCCGCCAGCTTGCTATTATCAACGATGTCGTAAGCCAGATCGGCGAATTGAAAGATAAAGCTGAAGCCATGATTGAAGTCGAGAAGATGATCATTGAATCAGGAGCAACGGGCGAGCGCCGTGAACAACTTAAGGCCCAATTGACTCTAAAGCTCGACGCAGCAGAAGTTGATCACCGCAAGGCTTCGCGAAAATTTATGAAAGAATTGAACGAGACAAAGCTCCTTAAGAATTTCGCTGATAGCCTAGAGG
>JANOUF010000247.1:0-2856 GCA_031416685.1 Bdellovibrionales bacterium | reverse complement strand
TCACTGACGGCGCCGCTTCTGCAAAAGCTGCGGGAATTAAAGCTCCACAGATCGAGTCAGCAACGAAAATCGCAGATCTCTTGAGCGATCTTCAGGTCCGCCGCAATACGCTTCGTACGGCAACGGAGAAAGTCACGAAGTCGAGTGATCCGGCAGAGCAAGCGCGCTCGTTCTCAACTTTAATTGCAACTGCAATGGAAGAAACCCGCGCAGTATCTGACCAACTTGAAACCGAATTGGGTGACGAGTACTGGCCTTTACCGAGATACCGCGAAATGCTTTTCTTGGCTTAACCAATACGAGAATTCGAGTATACCGGTCGACCCGTATACTCGAATTCCTGAATAAACCAGAATCCGAAGCCCCGCTAACAAGCTGGGCTTTTTTGTCTCAAAGTCTGTGGAGTTTTGTCCGCAAGTCCTTTTAAGCGAAGCGTGTCCTTGCCCTCGATTATGAATTTGGTTTGATGGGCCGTCTGCAGGGAGGACACGATATGCGCGTAACTTTATTGGTCTCCGGGTTTGCTTTGCTATCGGCGTGTTCAACACCAACTCCACTAAAATCAGAGTATCTTGTTGGCGATGCGAGTTTTCCTATCGCGAGAATTGAATCCGCACTTTCAAGAAATGCGGTTGTGTATAAACCTCGCCGAGTAAAGAACTCCCAGAACCCGACTGAGCTTGGAAATGCGACTCAAGTTTCAAAAGCTGCCACTCAAGTTTCTGTTCGCATGACTCCACTGACGAAACCGTTAATCGCTTCACGAGTAGCACGCGACATGAGCGAGCGAGCAGCTCGTGAAAAGTGGTCGGAGGCTCGCCTAAGAAACGAAGTTCGTAACGCAACTTCCACTGATACGATCCGCTACATCAGCGGCAAACAGTGCTTTGATACAGTGATGGTGCTTTCTGGTGCTAAACAAAAAAATCGCGCAGTAGTTCCTCAAGAATTAGAGCCGCGAAACTGGACAGGCACAGTAGCGCAAGGGTCTCGAGTGTCTGCTTTAAATATTGTTGAGGGTCCTCGATGCCAAGGGCTAGGCGGCCGATCTCTCTCAGCGCACCCTTATCGTTTGCGTTTCGGAACGAGCAAAGACATCGAGTGCCGACTAGTGACGTGTAGCGCTTCAATCAACTTGCATGAACCGTTCATCGTTCAATATAAGCCACGCTTTGAGCAGAATCTTTTTCCAGTAGTGATCAACTGGCCTGGTGCCAAAGACATGCAGCCGCCAAGAAAAACGCATGTTTCCTCTCGGTAACTGTAGAAAATAAAAAAGCCCAGCATTTGCGTGCAGGGCTCTTTCTTTTTAAATGAATTTGAATTTTTACTTACGAGTTAGAACAGTTGTTTCAATCTCGCCAGCTGGACATCCGCCGTCGCCGATAGAAACGGCAGACAAATTCAGCGTGTTGCCGTTGATTACGTAATCAAAAGCTGAAGGGGCCATGTCGATCGTGAACTCCTCGCCGCAGCTTTGAGTTGCGCCAGAGGATGTTGGCTGAATTTTAAGCTTTCCGTTTGCTGCAGAGTAAGTAGAAATTTGATGTAACTCGCAGCCAGGAATTTCTGAGATTGTCATCGCAACGCGAATAGTTTCAGGTGCAACGACCATACTCATGACGATGCCGCCGAGTTCGAGCTTCGAACCGCCTGAGCAGGAAATTTGAGACATCTGCCAAGAGCCATCGATGTCGCTTGCGAATGCAGGTGTCGATACCAAAGCCGCAACAACTAAACCTAACAATTTCATATTAACCCCAATTGATTTAAATCCCCAGAAGCGTCATCAATAAGGGTTTTCGTGATAGGACGCAACGGGAAACCAAAAGACCCGTTGCCCAATGCGATCGACTTATAAAAGCTTCACTTGAATGTGAGATCTTCAGCCTTCGTATATGAGTAGTTACGATCGTGATCGTAGTCACCTTCGTTCATCCACTCTTCATTACCGTTTCTAATGTAGCTTCGGCCCACGAGGGAGACACTTAACCCGTTCTGATTTCTAAGCACCATGCGTGCGCGTTCACGTAGGAAATGCCCCTCTCGCTTATCGTGATTGGTAAATTCTACTACAACTTCATTTTCAGAGACGGCTTCGGAAATCACCATCTTCGTTGAATATGATTCCGATGAGTTTGCAGGCTTATTACAGCTGTAATTATTGAAAACCAGCTCTTTAATTTGGGCTGAGCTCCGGTTGAATTTGAATTGCTTGCGAATCGAGACCGGCCTACCGGAGTCATCCGTAAAGCTACGGCAATCCGAATCCCAGGTACCTTCGGTTTTCTCTCTAAATCGAAGCGCCTCGGTACTGCCATCGGCATCGCTTTCACCCATCGGGATTACGGGGCCGCAAGCGAGTAGGGAAACGGATAGGGCGATCAAAACCGCGAGAAGTTTCATAGGTGAGTCCTCACACAAGTTGCAAAATTCAAAGGTCGAAGTCTCAAGGTGCTAAGCAATCAATATCGCGAGGGAATGCTAAAAGGAACTGGGTCGAGGTCTAGTCCAGGCCGTTTGGCTTCAAGTAGTTGCTGTGTTTATTTCGCTTGGGTAGCGTCGATCGCCCGATCGGCACCAGGCGCAATAAAGCCTGGCGCAGGTGTGAAGTTAAAGAACCTTTCGCTGTCGTACTTCCAACCCAGAGATCGCGACCACAGCTCTGCCAAATACACGCTACCAGCCGCTATGCGATCAATAATCATCGCACGGTAGGCAGCCTTGGCGCGCTTCATGTCCGCTCTCCCAATGCGCTTATCAATCTTTAGAAGTTCAGCAATAGATTTGTTGGATTCAACCGCAAGCTGTTGCAAAAGCTCAGTTGCGGTCTTTCCCGCTGCACTCAGTTTCAAT
>JANOUF010000246.1:0-6935 GCA_031416685.1 Bdellovibrionales bacterium | reverse complement strand
AACGCAGGTTTGGGCGGTCAAAGTGTTAGGCGAGATCTAATTGGAGGGCCATCTCATGAGCGAGTGGTCTCCGAACTGACCTGAAATAAGTACGTGGTGAATATAAGAAGAGGTCACTTAACTTCGCCATATAGATGCAGGCAAAGCGATCTACCTGGTGTGCAAAGTAGCTCTCTTCATTCCCGGCGCGCATGATTTCGCCCCAGTGTTCGTTGAAAAGAGCCTGTTGTTTCTTAATCAATCCGCTGATCTTGCGATCGAGATCAGTGATTTGCGTTTGCAACTCACTGACGAGTTTTTCGTCGGCTTCTTTGCCGGTTTCAATTTTCGTCGAAATAAGATCCACCAACTTTGTTTCAAGTGGCTGCTTTTTATCCATCAACTCGCGAATCTCATCGTGGAAAGGTTTTGCAATCTTGTGGCGTTCGATTTCTGTTTCAAGTTCTTCAACGACGAGCGCAGTTCTCCAGTTACAATCTTTTTTGAGTCGAAGAATGTCGCCGTAAATATGATCGCCGATATAGAGAATGTCGTCGCCCCCAAGCTCGAGATCTTTTGAGAACTTGCCTGCGCTTCCACCTTGGTAGATACCGCGCTTTAATTTTTCATCGAAGTTCGTCATCGTACCGTCGGCAGGATTCACCTGCAAAAATCTTAAGTTGTCATAGAAGAAGCGAGGCTTCTGCGCGTAAGTGATGACGATTTCAAAAAGGTCCATCCAGGTGCGACCATCTTTTAAGAACGGATTGATCGCGTAATCGAGAAGGAGCTTTGTGTAGTAGTAGTCTGAGTTGGTGAGAATAAAGATTTTCTTGTCGTGTCGTAAAAAGCGCTCAAGCCCTTCGACGACTTCTTTTTCTTTGATGATGTACTTATCGAGATTGCGCGCGACTTCGCTCTTTAAGCTTCCGTCTCGGTGAGCTTCGTCGAGCATTTGCATCACATCGAGTGCGATTTGATTATAGTCAGGGAGATTGGCCGCTTCAGTTGAATCTTTGAGATCAACAATCTGGGAGAACAATGTCGCAACCGAAATTGAGAAAGCTGTGTCGATTGCGAGGTAATTCTCCTGCTCGGAAAGATCGATATAAATCGACTTGTACATTTTCTGTTGAATGGCGAACTCAATCGTCTTTGTTCCGTGGTAACTTGCGCGAATAGCGCCGTGACGGCTGACCTTTAAGAGATTTCCTTTTTTCTTGTCGATAACGAGTCCGCGAATCGCAAGATTGTAATCGAACGGTAGATTTTTAATCGCGTCAGGGTAGCCCTTAGCAATGAGTTTTTTGAGCATTGTTTTGTGCGCAAGCTCTTCAAACGCGTGGCTATGGTAACGAACCAATGTGTGGTCCATATCGAGGCCGATGTACTTAATTTTTCGCATGTTGAGCGTGCGGTTGATGAAGACTTTTTGCTGCATAATTATCAGACGCCTTCTGTTGGAAGTTTAAGTTCATTCCAACGGAGCATCCCGCCCTTCATATTGTAAACGTTCATGAGGCCATGCTCTAGAGCGAACGCAGTAGCGCGAGCCGAACGACCGCCACTTCGGCAGATGAATACGATCGGTTCGTCTTTAGGGAGCGAATCGATTTCTCCCGGAAGATTGTTGAGAACCAGCAATCGAGCGCCAGGAATATGGCCAAGTTCACCAGTAAACTCATCAGGTTGCCGAACGTCGATTAACACGGCCCTATGAAGATTTGAGCTAAGTTCTTCAGGGGTAATGTCGGTTACGCCTTCAATATCGGGATTTGCGGTCGTGGATTCAAACGGTCTTTCCATAAGTGGCGTTGATCATAGCCCTTTCGCGGGGCCATAGGCAATCATGAGGAGTTATGGTTGTAGGCCGGATTGGATCTTAAGTTTGAGCTGCGAAGCCGTAGATTCTCCCAGGGTCATAGAATGCAATGCGCCGCCTGGCTTATAGATTAAAGTTACGGGCAATGCTCCTCCCCAGCTTGGGTTGAGCGCCTGCATGAATTTTCCGGCTTCCTCGTTTAAGTGATAGGTCTGAAACTCGATCCCTTGTTCGGCTAAGAATTTTTCGACCGTCGGACGCTCGGCTACATCGTCGGCAGAGATCAAATATAACTCGACTTCGCTTCGGCTGAATTCTTGCTCCAACTGCTTGAATACTGGCATTTCGCGGACGCACGGCTCGCACCAAGTCGCCCAAACGTGCACGAGATGAAGTTTTGTGTCCTGTTTTAGGAGCCGCGTCTTAAGCTCCTGGCTGGTTACAGGAGTTAGAAGATTGGATTTTTCGACCGCGCTTTTTAAATCGATGAATCGAGTGCCGAATCCCCAGGCAAAAAGTACGATGGTGATGATCCATACGAGGGGGAAAACAAATTTAGGGGAATTCCAAAATGACTTCATCTTCAAATGCTCGGGCACCTTCAGTGCCCTCCTTCGGCTCCATACCACACGAAGACGCATCAATTGACAACAGTGGGATCGGAACACAAAGTCTTTCTATGAATTCAGAACTAACGATTTGTCAAAACACTGCCATCACTGCTTTGCGTGGCGCCGAAAACGTTTTTCTCACCGGCGCTGCTGGCTCCGGCAAGAGTTTTTTGATCAATCAATTCTTGCGTGAAAAAGATATGAAAACATTCCCGGTGCTTGCGAGTACGGGGGCGGCTGCAGTTCTCATTGGCGGTCGGACTTTTCATAGTTTTTTTGGTTTAGGAATTCTCGAAGGCGGCGTCGAAGCTTCGATCGAGCGTGCGGCAAAAAATCGCCAAGTTTCGAGACGAATCCGTGAGATTCAGGGTTTTATCTTAGATGAAGTTTCGATGCTTTCCGGTTCGACTTTGCGTGCAGCAGAAGTTTTGTGTCGTCGTCTTCGCGCTAATGATTCTCCATGGGGTGGTTTGCGCGTTGTAATGGTCGGCGATTTTGCACAATTGCCTCCGATCGATCGAAATTCGCGAACCCGGCCTTGGGCATTTTTAGATCCCGTGTGGGAATGGTCGCGTTTAAATGTTCATTACATGAGTACGCAAACGCGTTGTCGCGATGCTGAGTACATGACGATTTTAAATCGCATTCGCCAAGGCATCGTCGATAAGGAAGTTAAAAATTATCTCGACTCTCGGGTGATCGTGCCAAGCGGCGATTTCACCGGGACACGACTTTTTCCGAGACGAGATGAAACTGAAAAATTCAATGTCGACAAGCTTTCATCACTTCCAGGCGAAACGAAAACGTATGAGTCGGTTTATTCAGGAAGTTCAAAATCGGTTGAGCAACTAAAGAAAAACGCGCCAGTTGCCGAATCCCTTCATATCAAAGTTGGAGCGCTCGTTATGCTTCGGCAAAACGATCCGCAAGGTCGCTGGGTCAACGGCAGCACTGGGAAAATTGTAAAAATTGGCGCGAAGTATTTGCTGATCGAATTGCTCTCGGGCCGCGTGATCGAAATCGAGAAAGCGACGTTTTCGCTCCTTGATGCGGACGGTGATGTGGTTGCAGCTGTGACTAACTATCCGGTGTCGCTTGCGTGGGCTACCACGATTCATAAGTCGCAAGGTGCGACCTTGGATCGAATGTTGGTGGATTTACGAAATCTTTGGGAGCCAGGTCAGGCTTATGTGGCATTAAGCCGGGTTTCTTGTGGCGAAGACCTTTTCATCCAATCGTGGACGCCAAATTCAATAAAAGTCGACCCTGACGTGGTTCACTTCTACCGTGAGCATAACTAACTAAACTTCTGCCTAAATTTCTGCGTCGCATAAACGACCTGTTCTAGATGCCGAACTATGGTATCAAGAAGCGGATTTCTACCCTCTTTTAACTGCGCGGGCACATTAAAGTGCCCTCTCTAGGAGTTGGTTTATGAGCGCGAACCCTACGGGATTACTCGGCATTGAGTTCATCGAATACGCTTCTCCTGCGGCTGCCCCAGTTGAAAAGGTTTTCAAGCAACTCGGGATGAAAGAAATCGCGAAACACAAAACGCACAAGCAACGTCTGTTCCGTCAGGGTTACATCAATTTCGTTCTGAATGAGACATCGAATTCGTTTCAAGCGGCGTTTGCTGAGAAACACGGACAATCTGTTTGTTCGACGGGCTTTCGCGTTCGTGATGCGAAAAAAGCGCTCGAAGCAGCAATTGCTCGCGGAGCTCGCGAGTACACGGGTGACGTTAATGCAAAAGGCGGATGGAATTTGCCGGCGATTTACGGCATTGGTGATTCACTAATTTTTTTCGTTGAAGGTGAACGCAACGGTCGCCTTTACGACGAACATTTTGAATACACTTCGATTGATCGTGAACCAAAAGGGTACGGTCTACTTGTCATAGACCATCTCACCAACAATGTGCCTCAAGGTGATATGCAGAAGTGGTGCGACTTCTATACGAATATCTTCGGCTTTGAAGAGCGCAGATTCTTCGACATTCGCGGCAAAAAAACTGGATTGCTCTCAAAAGTGATGACCGCTCCAGGAAAAACGTTTTCGATTCCGATCAACGAGCCGACTGAATCAAAATCTCAAATTCAAGAATATCTCGACGAGTATCATGGATCAGGCATCCAGCACATTGCCCTTCTCACGGAAGATATCTTGCAGTCGGTGCAAGAGATGCGCGAGCAGAAATTAGAATTTTTGTCGGCACCTCCGCAAACCTACTACGACAATTTGCCTAAGCGTTTGCCGAACATGAACGAAAATATTCGTCGTCTTCAGGCGTTGAATGTTCTCGCTGACGGTGATGAGCACGGCTACTTGCTTCAGATTTTCACACAAAATCAACTGGGCCCGATTTTTTACGAAATCATTCAACGCCGTAATCATGATCTTTTTGGCGAAGGGAATTTCCAAGCTCTCTTCGATGCGATGGAAGAAGATCAACGTCGGCGCGGGGTACTTTAATGCATCATTATTCGCAAGGTAAGCCTACGCGCCAAGCGCACAAAGGCATACCCGAAGGACAGTTCGAAGAAGAACAGGGACTTGATGGCTTTTACGGACCTGTTTCGCATTTAATTCGTGAGAATCCGAGTACGCGATGGACTGAGATCGAAGGTCCATTAAAGCCGCGCATGTTTGACCTCGTGAAACTTCAAAGTGGTAGTCAGCGTTTGCTTTACAACAATGACGTCACGATTTCGAACGTGTGGTTTCAGCCTGAGCAACCCGATCGTTTAATCGGTCGCAGAAATGCGGACGGTGATTGGCTTTACTTCTGCCATAAGGGCACAGGCCAAGTACTTACAGAATACGGACTGCTTGAGTTTTCACCTGGCTCTTACATCAACGTACCGAAATGTCTAACCCATTCGTTTTTGATTAAAGAGCCCGCGAACTTCTTGTTGATCGAGAATCGCACTTCACATTTTCAAGAACCCGATCGCGGCATGGTCGGTCGGCATGCGGTTTATGATCTGAATACGATCGGTAAACCTGATCTTGAGAATATGTACGATGTTATTCGTAAAACTGGTGCGCAAGTTCGTGAGATTCAAATCAAACATTGCGATGAGATTACAAAAATAAAATACGACTCAAGTGTGTTCGATGTTGTTGGCTGGAAGGGTGATTTGTTTCCATTCACTTTGCACATGGATCACATGATGCCTCTCATGAGTCATCGCGCACATTTGCCACCGAGTGCACATACGACGTTAGTTGCGCGGGGATTTGTTGTCTGCTCGTTCTTGCCACGTCCGCTCGAGACAGATTCGGATGCTCTGAAAGTTCCGTTCTATCATCAGAATATTGATTACGATGAAGTACTTTTCTATCACGCTGGAGATTTCTTTAGCCGACAGAATTTGCACGCAGGTATGATGAGTTTCCATCCTGCTGGGTTCCCGCATGGACCTCATCCAAAAGCCGTTGAAAAAGTAAAAACCAAAACTCACACCGATGAATACGCCGTGATGGTTGATTCGCGCTGGCCTTTAAAACGCGATCCAGCACTCGAGAAAATCGAACTACCGGAATATTACCTCTCGTGGAAAAACTAGTCGGTCGCTGTACAGTCGAGCAAGCATTTCGACTTGCGATTGCCGAAGGGAAGCGCGGAACAGGCTTTGTTTCGCCGAATCCTTTGGTTGGCTGCGTGATCATCGGTAGCGACGGTCAATTGCTTGCGACTGGCTATCACGCACTCTATGGTCATCATCACGCTGAAGTTGATGCACTCAAGAAAATAAAAGACGAAAGCTCGCTTAAAGGCGCAACAATGTTCGTGACGCTCGAGCCTTGCGCACACGAGGGAAAAACGCCGTCGTGTGCGAAAGCATTAGCAAAGCTTCCACTCGAGCGCGTGATTTATGGTTTGCGTGATCCGTTTCCTGAAGTAAGTGGGAAGGGTGCAGAGATCATTCGTTCTGCAGGAATAGAGTGCGTTGAATTGAAAGATTACACCGAACTTACTTCTGCCGTTCGAGAGCAGTTAGTTGGCGAACTTGAAGATTTGGCGGAGAACTTTCTGCACAACGTTCGCGCGCACGAACCGTTCGTTGCGGTGAAAGTTGCGACAAGTCTCGACGGAATCATGGCGCTCGATTCTGGAGAGAGTAAATGGATGACGGGCGAAGCGTCTCGCTCGTATGTGCATGAGCTCCGAGCTGGTTACGATGCTGTACTGGTCGGTCGCAATACGATTTCAAACGACAACCCAAGTTTGAATGTTCGATTGCCGGCGTTTGACGGAAAACAGAATACGGTTGTGATTCTAGATCCAGGTGCAAAGTCACTTGATAGCCTTGCTAGTTCCGGACTACTAAAAGTTCGTTCGCCTGAGCGGGTTTTAGTCTGTGTACGTGAAGGACTTGAAGCTTCAAATCCTGCTGGCGTAAAAATTTTGCCGATTCGTACCGACGTCTCGGGAAGCTTCGATATACCATCTTTGTTGAAAGAACTTTGGGCACATGGAATTCGTTCGGTGTTTGTCGAAGGTGGCGCGCAAACGT
>JANOUF010000245.1:0-1650 GCA_031416685.1 Bdellovibrionales bacterium | reverse complement strand
TTCAGCGGCGCCGCTGAAATGTTAGGGTTTTTGATGGGGTCACTTCGTCAAATTACTCGAGGGCATCACATGGTGATTCCTCAAGTTATTGGCCTTCGTTCACTTGGTCGTGGGCTAAAGGTTTTTTGGGAATATGGCGCGTAGGTGTGCAACCGGGAAGATGGGTAACACTTTAGACCGGCGACATGGGTGACACTTTCTATCTTTTATACGGTCGCCGACGCGCACTGGTGATGTCTCCGTCAATTCGAACCATGTTACCGAAGTTCCTATTCTTTCTTTGAATAGCATTCTGACCATCAAGAATACCTAGAGCGATTGGTCCAAAATAAACTTTCCACACATCGTCATCAATTTCTTCTAGCCCTACGAATTCGTTTCTCAAGCAACCGCTGATGTACCATTGTGTGTGTCCAAGCGAGACCACGCCGTTAGGATACGATTTCTCCACTCGGAAATGCGATGGATATTCAATATCGGGCAAGCGATTTGGAAATGATCTAAGCGACGCTTTATAGAAATTAATTGGCACATCCATCGATAGAGCTTCATGAGGCCTCACGGTGTTGAACTCGTGCAAAAATTTATCAAACGCATATTGCTGTGAACGAAAGCTTGTCTTTGGAGGCATTGCTGTTTCAGCTTTCAAGGTTGCATGCATTCTTTCGTGTCTTCCGTTTTGATCAGGTCTTCCTGGTTCAATTCGCTCTGGCCTGATTCCAAGCTTAATCCACCAAACAGAAAGTCTTGAAAGTCCACCAGGTGCTAGCGTTGAAAACGGTGCTCCGTTATCAGTGCGAATTGCCTCTGGCATTCCGAATTCCCTAAAAGCTTGCTCAAAAGTTTTTTGCACTGGTGCGTGAAGTGGGCGCGGAAGAAGTTTGCACCGAATTAAGTAGCGGCTAAAACCATCAGTGATCGTAAGTGGGAAACATCTTTTCCCTCCGACAGGAAAATGCCCCTTAAAGTCAGCTCCCCAAATTGCATTCGGCTGATCGTAGCCACCAAGCGGCTTTCCGTAGGGAGAGCTGTATCGCCTTCGGCGCTTTGGTTTAATTAAATCATTTCGTTTAAGAATTTCACCAACGGTACTAGCTGCAGGTAACACGATGTTGGGCTCAGCGCGCTTCACAATAACAAGAAGTTTCTTAGGACCCCACCGCGGATGCTTCCTCCGAGCGCGAATTATTTTTTCGATGAGTTCCTCTGATACTGCCTGCGGATGACGTTTCGGTTTTCTCGACCGATCGTAAAGTGCTTTTACACCGCCGGCCTGATACCTCGCGATCCATTTGTATCCAGTCTTGCGACTGATCTCAAACTGTGAGCAGAGATCCGCAAATGGCATCCGCTTATCTAAATATTTAGCAATAAACTTCACTCGCTCGTTCATTTGATCCGTTTTTTTCCATGGCATAGACCTATTCATGCCACAAAAAGTGTTACCTATGTCGCCGGTCTATTTTGTTACCTATGTACCCGGTTTGGACCAGGTTAAATGGTTGACGAGGTTTTTGAGTTTCTAAATTTGCTTGTGCCGATTTTTCCGTTTGAGAATTCTATGCGGGCGGGGCTGGAGATTAGCGATCGACAGAGATGAATCTGTGATGCGGAAACCGTACGCTAACGATCTCCTTGCGCAATGGGTTC
>JANOUF010000244.1:0-25148 GCA_031416685.1 Bdellovibrionales bacterium | reverse complement strand
GATTATGTTTGTGGGCTGGGAAGGTGTGGGCCTTTGCTCTTATCTTTTGATCGGCTTCTGGTTTTCTGACGAAGAAAAAGCTGCTGCCGGAATGAAAGCGTTCATCACGAACCGTATCGGTGACGCCGGCTTCTTGCTTGGAATTTTTGCTCTCTTCTTTTTGTTCGGTACTGTTGATTTCGGTGAGATCAATAATCTCGTCGGTAGCATGGCCATCGAGACTGGCTGGTCTGGGCCAATCACTCTCGCATGCTTATTCTTGTTTATCGGCGCAACTGGGAAATCTGCGCAGATCCCACTCTATGTCTGGTTACCTGATGCGATGGCAGGTCCAACTCCTGTTTCAGCACTGATCCACGCGGCGACAATGGTTACTGCCGGCGTTTATATGATCGTTCGCTTGAATCCACTTTTCATTCATGCTCCAAACGCAATGCTCGTCATTGCAATCATCGGCGCAACAACAGCGCTGATGGCCGCGTCCATCGGCATGACCCAATGGGATATTAAAAAGATTCTCGCGTACTCGACGGTTTCTCAGCTTGGATTCATGTTCTTAGCTGCGGGAGTTGGCGCGTTTGGCGCAGCCCTCTTTCACTTGATGACTCACGCATTTTTCAAAGCCCTCATGTTCTTGGGCTCAGGCTCAGTCATTCACGCCATGGCAGGAGAGCAAGACACAAGGCGAATGGGTGGGCTTAAAAAGTATCTGCCGATAACGCATGGGACTTTTCTGATTGGTTGGCTTGCGATCATCGGCATGTTCCCGTTTGCAGGATTTTTCTCAAAAGATGAAATCTTATGGCTCTCGTATCATAGTCCTCGTGGACACAAAATCTTGTGGTTCATGGGCGTTCTCGCTGCAATGATGACTGCGTTTTATATGACTCGTCTTATGTGTCTCACTTTCTGGGGTAAGAGCCGAGTTCCAAAGGAAGTTCACCCGCACGAATCTCCTGCGTCGATGACAATTCCGCTCGTCATTCTGGCGTTTCTTTCGTTAGTTGGTGGATGGATTGGGATTCCCCACGTCATCGGGCACGCACTTCACATTCCAAATTTCTTAGAGCATTGGTTGCATCCGAGCTTAGCGCCAGTTCCAGGGCTTGCAGAAAAGCCAGCATCCGCTGCAACTGAAATCGCGCTTATGGGAATTTCAATGTCTCTTGCCGGTATCTCAGCAATCATCGCGTACATTTTCTACGTGCGCAGACCTGAATTGCCAGCTCGAGTTGCTTCACGCGTTCGCGGCTTGCACGGATTGGTTGAAAATAAATATTGGGTGGATGAGTTCTACTTCGGTCGGCTGATCAATCCGCTGATTGATGCGAGCAGGAACCTTTGGGCATATGTCGATGTGAACTTCATTGATAAAACGACTTACGTCGCAACCGACATGGTTCGCGGAGTAGGTTCCGTTGCGCGCACATTACAAAACGGAAATCTGCAACAGTACGCTCTTTATATTTCAATTGGTGTGGCCGCATTTATCTTCTTGGTAATGAGGTAAGCGATGTTGTTGAGTTTAATAACCTTCTTGCCTCTGGTTTTTGCGCTTCTCCTCTTGGTGATCCCAAGTTCGCAAAAATGTTTTATTCGTTGGTCGGCCTTAGTATTTACGATCATTGAATTTGGCCTAAGCCTTTTCATGCTTTCCAAATTTGAAAAAGGAACGGCGGCGCTCCAGTTTGTGGAGCGGATCCCTTGGGTTCCTGAGCTTGGAATTACTTACTTCCTTGGAATTGATGGAATCTCACTTTGGCTTGTGATTCTGACGACGTTCTTAACTCCGGTTATAGTTGCTGGAAGCTGGAGTGCGATTAACACAAAAGTAAAGGGCTTCCACATTAGCCTTTTAATTTTAGAAACTGCGATGTTGGGTTCGTTCCTCGCAATGGACGCGATTCTCTTCTATGTGTTCTTCGAACTCTCACTCGTACCAATGTACTTCATGGTTGGCATTTGGGGCGGAGCCAATCGAATCTACGCAACGATCAAGTTCTTTATCTTTACGATGGTTGGCTCGTTGATGATGCTTCTTGCGATCATCTACTTGATGTATGCGACTCACGACACGATGGGCACATTCTCAGCAAGCGTGTTGGACTTCTACGAGTTGAAAATTCCATTCGTTGCTGGCGATTTCATGAATCCGCAGACTCTTTTGTTCTTTGCCTTCTCGCTCGCATTTGCAATCAAAGTTCCGATGTTCCCGCTGCATACGTGGCTACCGGATGCGCACGTTGAGGCGCCGACGCCTGGCTCTGTGATTCTTGCGGGTGTGATGCTCAAGATGGGAACGTACGGCTTCATGCGGTTTGTAATCCCGCTGTTTCCAGAGGCCGCCGAATATTGGGCATGGTTGTTCTTGTTCCTAGGCACGATTGGAATTATCTACGGCGCACTCGTTGCGATGGTTCAGCCTGATATCAAAAAACTAGTCGCATATTCGTCTGTTTCCCACATGGGTTACGTGATGATCGGCTTGTTTGCGCTGAACATGTTCGGCGTGACGGGTGCTTTGTACCAGATGTTGAATCACGGCATTTCAACGGGCGCGCTCTTCTTGCTCGTCGGAATGATTTACGAGCGTACGCACTCTCGAGAAATCAGTCAGTACGGTGGACTAGCGAAAGCGATGCCGATCTATTCGATTCTTTTTATCATCGTTACGATGTCGAGCATCGCGGTGCCGATGACGAACGGATTCATCGGTGAGTTCTTAATCCTTCTCGGCACATGGCAAGCGAACAAAATCTTCGGCGCGTTAGCCGTAACGGGCGTCGTACTTGGTGCTGCGTACATGTTGTGGATGGTGAAGCGAGTATTCTTTGGCCCAGCCGGCCCGCTCGTTAAAGATACCCATCACCCACTTCATGATGTGACCCTCCGTGAAATGTTGGTGATGGCGCCTCTTGTGGTACTGATCTTCTGGATGGGTTTGTTCCCAAATCATTTCTTGGATTGGTCAAAGCCCAGCATCGATCATCTTGTGAAAACTAGAGACAGCTACAATCTCACGGAGACAAAGTGATGGAATCAGCAAAGCCACTTATTGAACTTGTTGATCTTCTCGCGATTGCGCCGATGCTTGCGATTTTCGTCTTAAGCCTTTTCCCACTGATGATTAAAGTTTTTCGCGGAAATCGTGAACTCAACCCGTATGTCACACTGTTCTTTGCGTTGATCGGCATCGGGCTCGCAACAGCACTGACGGCGACATTAAGTGGAGCAAAGCCTCGCGCTTACTTTAACGACGCAATCGTGTTTGATGGGTTTGTGCCGTGGGCGAGTTACTTGATCTATCTCGTAACGGCGGCGTCGCTCATGATGTCGATCGATCATGTTACAACTCGCGGCCGCCAGTTCTCGGAACATGTTTTCTTAATGATGAACTCAAGCGTCGGAATGCTCGTCCTTGTCATGGCAAACGATCTTATCGTGACGTTCATCGGAATCGAGATGATGTCGCTTTGCTTATACATACTCTGTGCGATGAGCCACGAAGATACTCTCTCTAAAGAAGCAGCATTTAAGTATTTCGTTTTGGGAAGTTTTGCTTCGGCGATTTTCCTCTACGGTATTGCACTCATTTACGGAACTGCAGGTAGCACTTATCTCCCGGATATTACACAAGCCATCGGCCCGCTCCTGACAACGAGCCGCTTGTTTGTCGTTGGGCTTGGTCTCTTAATCCTTGGCTTTGCATTTAAAGTTTCAATATTCCCTCTGCACGCGTGGACACCAGACGTCTATCACGGAGCTCCAACTCCAGTGACGGCGTTCATGGCGACTGCTGTTAAGGCGTCGACGTTTATTGCGTTCTTGAGACTGTTTAATTCTGAAGGATTCTTGGACGCAGACCGCTTCTTCACAGTCCTGCAGTGGCTGGCGGTTTTAACTATGTTGGTCGGAAACGCAGCCGCACTTTTCCAAGATAACCTCAAGCGTATGCTTGCGTACTCGAGCATCGCGCACTCCGGGTACATCATGGTCGGACTTATCGCAGGCGCGTTTGGCGACAACTACGATGCGGGCGCAACGAGCGTCATGTTTTATCTCTTAAGCTATACGCTCATGACTCTCGGAACCTTCGCGCTAGTAGCAATGCTTGAAAAACATGAGAATACCGTTGTGAGCATGAGTTCGATTCAAGGTTTGGCTCGCAAGTATCCAGTGATGGCCTTGAGCCTTGCGATTCTTATGCTTTCGCTCGCTGGTATCCCGCCAACACTTGGTTTCTTCGGGAAGCTCTTTGTATTCTCGGCCGCGATCGAGCAAGACATGTACTGGCTTGTGTTCTGGGGCGTGATCAACTCGATCATCAGCGTTTATTACTATCTATACCCAGTCGTAAAAATGTACATGAGCGATGAAGAACCAGCAGAAGTGATGGGCAATCATATGCTGACGCGATTCATTGTTGCTGCGACCGCAATTTTGGTTGTGGTGATGGGGATCTTCTCGTCACCTGTGCTGAAGGCAGTACAGCGCTCAGTTGTGAATCTATTCTAGATTTTTACTTTTCTTAGGACCTGAAGAGCGGATTTGAAGCCAATGTGCACGATCCGCTCGAGAATTTCAGAGTTCAAACTGAAGTGATCCGTAAAAAACATTTCGTAATCGTTCGGGTTCGGGTGGATGTACATGTAATCCACTCCAGGGCGATAGCCGACGCGCTTTGAAATAATATCGATTAACTTATCTTTATGTTCTTCAGGAAGACCCTGTTCTTTGAAATAGCCGTCCACGGCCTGCACGATTGCAGTGATTTGCTGTTGATGCTCGATATGCTTTTCAATTTTCTGCTGAATCACCTGATACAAAGCCTGGTTAATGATAACCGGAATTCCGTAGTTATGAAGTGATCCCATTTCTGGCGTGTAGTGGTACGGCTGCAGCGAGTGCGACGCAATCACGAGATCAGCCCCTTGATCAGCGGCTACGTGGGTTGAAAGTGTATCGCGAATCTCACCGTCAAAGAACCAAAGCTCTTTGTCTTTTTGGTTTTTGATTGGGTAGGGCGCGTACACGGGCGGCAAGCTTGTGCTCGCAGCAATTGCTTCACTAATATTTCCGAAGCTTGCGTACTTTACGTTTTTTACTTTTACTGTTTCAGGAAAATTCCCGAAGACAACTTTGCGACTGTGATTGAGCTGAGTTGCCACAATGAAAAGCTGAACGCCGAGAGAAGAGAACTTGTTATCGGCGAGCACGTGCCGTCGCATGTAGCGTTCAATTCCCTTTGTCGTAAAGAGGCCATTGATTTTAAATCCGTTTTTGACCAAGGCCTCGAGTCCGCCGGTGACGATAGATTTTCGGCGTAAAATATTCGGAATGAAGCTAACGAAGTTTCCGCCGTTGAGAGCGAAAAGATCTGAATAAGTAATCGGTTTTAGTCGCGCGACGACTTTTTTCTTTTGCGTGAATTTTTTAAGTTCAGATTCTGTTCCCGCTTGAAAGGCATCGATGATTGCCTCGATGCTGTAGCCCGCCGCCAAGAAAGTTGTGACAACCGAGCCAGCGCTTGAACCGACGTAAATTTTGAAAGTCAGGCTATCATCGGGGTATTTATATTGAACTTCCTCGGGGCTGCCGCCTGCGAATTTGAAGCCCTTTTCCCTGAGCGCTAAGCACACGCCAAGGTGGAAGGCCGCCGCTTTAATGCCGCCTCCGCTTAACACCAGGGCAATTTTCTTTTTCTCGCTCACACGCATCGAACTATTGTAGCGGTTTACTCAATTAAATCCAGTATTTAGGCGCCTAGGCTGGTCGTGGTCACGGCGATTTGGATAGGCTCGACCAAAGTTGGATAGGCACTTTTGTGTTTAAACAAAGCCTCGTATTTTTAAGAAGTTGCGACTGGGTAATCAGAACCCTGATTAGTTGTTTACGGCCAATTCCATTGTGCTAAGGTCAGCTCATGGACGGCCAAACCTGGTTACTTTTAACTGACTACGCAAGCAAATATCGGATCAGCGTTTCGACGCTTCGTCGTCGCATAAAGTCTCATCAGATTCCATTCCGTTTTGAAAACGGAAAGTACCTTTTGCTTGATGATTCATCTGAGGAACAAAACGTTTCGTCGGTGATGGCAAAGACTGAAAACATCGCAACAGATGTTCGTACGGAACCTATCTACTCGATTCCGATGCGGTCGCTTGATTTCACAGAAAAAAAATCGGAATCGAAAACGGCCGAAGCGAAGCTTGAAGAAATTAGTTCCAAAGACGTTTCGAATTTTTCTGCCGCAAGCAAATTGGTGAATGAGCTAAAGGCTGCATACATGCAAACGCTTCAAGAAAAAGATCTACAAAACATCAATCTTAAGCGAGAAATTTCAGATTTAAAAACTCTCGTGCGCGTACTCGAAGAAGACAACGACCGCATGAGATCGCTTCTCGGCTTTAAGATTCCAAATAGCTAAAAAGAAAAAGGCTGCTTCAGAGAGCAGCCTTTTTTAGTTCTAAGAACGCGCGGGGCGATGCTTTATGCGGCTGAAGATGCGGCGGCTGGATGTTTCTTACCAGCTTTTGCGCCACCAGTGCCTTTGCGGCTCTTACCTGGCTTTTCTTCGAGTGCCATCTGTAAAACTTCATCGAGATGTTCTACGAATACGAAGTTCAGATTCTTGCGGAACTCCTCAGGGATATCTACGATATCCTTTTGGTTCTGAAGCGGAAGAATAACTGTCTTCACTCCGTGCATGAGTGCAGCTAAGCACTTTTCTTTCACGCCACCGATCGGAAGTACGCGGCCAGCAAGTGTTACTTCGCCAGTCATTGCGATATCTGTTCGGATTGCGTTGTCAGTCATCAATGAGATGAGCGCCGTCGCCATCGTGATACCTGCAGAAGGACCATCTTTCGGTACCGCACCCGCTGGGATGTGTACGTGAACGATGTTGTGATCATGCCAATCTTCGTCAATACCAAGTTCTTTAGCGTGCGCACGAGCGTAGCTCATTGCTGCAGTCGCCGACTCTTTCATTACGTCGCCCATCTGACCGGTCAAGACGAGACCGCCTTTACCTTTCATCTTAAGAGCTTCAATGTAGAGCACTTCGCCACCAGCTTGCGTCCAAGCAAGACCTGTTGCGATACCAACTTGGTTCTCTTTCAGTTTTTCGTCACGGATGAATTTCGGTGGGCCCATGAGCTCAACTACTTTTTCAGGCGTGATTACGATCTTCTCTTTATGTCCAAGTACGATATTTTTAGCAACTTTACGGCAGACCGATCCAACTTCACGCTCAAGGTTACGAAGACCAGCTTCACGAGTGTAGCCAGCGATCAAATACTTGATACCGTCTTCAGTGAATTCACACTGTTCTGCTGTGATACCGTTGTTCTTCAACTGACGATCGATCACGTGTTTTCTCGTAATGAGAAGCTTGTCGTTCTCTGTATAGCCAGAGAGGTAGACTAATTCCATACGATCGCGAAGGGCCGCCGGAATATTTTCCGGAACGTTTGCAGTTGCGATGAACAAGCAGTTACTCATGTCGAAATCTACGTTTAAGTAGTTATCGCGGAATGAGTGGTTTTGTTCCGGATCAAGAACCTCAAGCATTGCTGCTGATGGATCTCCTCGGAAATCAGAACCGAGCTTATCGATTTCGTCGAGAACCATAACTGGGTTATTGGTCTTAACTTGTTTCAAAGCTTGAATGACTTTTCCTGGCATAGCGCCTACGTATGTACGGCGGTGACCACGGATCTCAGCTTCGTCTTTCACGCCGCCGAGTGCGATACGGAAGTATTCGCGACCCATTGCACGCGCGATCGACTTACCAAGTGATGTTTTACCAACTCCTGGAGGTCCAACGAGGCAAAGGATTGGACCTTTCATGTCAGCCTTTAGCTTACGAACAGCCAAGAACTCCATGATACGGTCTTTTACTTTTACAAGGTCATGATGATCTTCATCGAGGATCTTCTGTGCGCGCACGAGATCCAAATTGTCTTCCGTCTTTTTGTTCCATGGAAGATCAACCATCCAATCAAGATATGTACGAACCATTGATGCTTCGGAAGCATCTGGGTGCATGCGCTCAAGACGACCGAGCTGTTTTAAAGCTTCGATTTGAACTTGCTCTGGCATGCCGGCGCCGACGACCTTGTCGCGAAGTTCTTCGAGCTCTTCGCCCTTTTGATCTTGTTCGCCAAGCTCATTCTTTATTGCGCGCATTTGCTCGCGAAGGAAGTATTCACGCTGCGACTTCGACATTTCGTCTTTAGCCGTGTTGCGGATGCGTGCTTGCATCTGAAGAACTTCGAGTTCGTTAGCCAAAATTTCGTTTACTAATTGAAGACGAGCCTTGTGGTCGGTCGTTTCCAAAACCTTTTGAGCATCAGAAACTTTAAGACCAAGGTTTGATGCGATCAAATCAGCCAAACGGCCTGGATCGTTCACATCATCTAATATAAGGAGAATATCTGGCGAGAGCATGCGGCCAAGAGCGATGATTTTTTCAAGTTGCTCTTTAGCGTTGCGGATCATCGCTTCATATTCAACTGGTGAAGATGAAGTATCCGCTTCTTCGATCTTCTCTACAGAGACTTCGAAGTTTGGATTCGCTTTCGTATATTTCTTGATGCGACCTTTTGCTTCACCCTGGATCAAGATCTTTACCCGGCCGTCAGCGAGTTTGCGCATGCGCATGATTCTCGCGATCGTACCCGTTTGGTAGATCGTTTCCTCAGTTGGATTCTCTTCTGTAATTTCTTTTTGAGAAGCTAAGAAGATCAGGCGGTTCTTTGCGAGTGCCTCTTCAACCGAGCGGATGGATGCTTCTCTGCCTACGAAGAGCGGCAAGATCATGTATGGGAACACGACTATGTCGCGAACGGGAAGCATAGGAAGCGTTTCAGGTACTTCGAGAACTTTGTCGTCAAATGCCATCTTAGTGTCCTCCGCTCATTGGCGGCGCGTGCTGTTTCTCTTATCAATCTTTTCGGAGCACACTCGCGGATGCTAAAGGGCTAAGAGAGTAGAACTGGTCCGGAAATGGGTGAAAACTCTCAATTTTTTCTTATACCTAGAATAAATCTGGACGACCGGAAATGCGCTTCTGGCCTTAATTCGCTGGCACGACGAGACGTTCGAAATAACAGTGTTACGGTTTTTTATGGGCCATGGTCTATGTTTCCAGACAATCGTCAGTTGCCACTGCACCGATTCGCTGATTCTATTTCCACATAAGTATATTCGAGGGGGCAATGTGCGGATCATTTTTTTGATGGCGGTTTTATTCACCAGTGTTTTTGCTCAGGCGGGATATCCCGAAGCTGCGTGCCCGAAATTAGAAGGCAACTGGCGTTGCATTTCTTATCCTTACGATGAGCGATGGAAAGAGGCGTTCCCTGATCACGACCTGAACTTTTCCTACCAACGTAGTGGAGACATGCTTACTGCTTATTCTTGGAACGGAGACGTGTCGCCACTCAATGGAGAATGGATCAAGGAAGCGAAGCCAGACTTCGATCAGCGCTACGCCTGGACCAGACATTACTGCGAAGATACCTCTTTAGTGGCGTGCATGATCGTAAGAGACGACAAAACCGGTGAGCGAATTGGTGGGATGCTCTGCTCAGTAATTAAATTGAGCAATCCAAACGAGTATCGATTTAAAAACGGAATTACTGATTACGTTTGTACTCGCAAGTAATGACGTTTGTACGGCGGCTTAGGCCGCCCAATCCTGTCTAAGAAATTGACAAATCTATCGTGTTTTCAAGCTCGCCATAGACACCTTCAATCTCCGTTCAGCGTAAGGTAAACTCCGGGCGCTTAACCCTTGCCAGGAGAATTCCATGAAGAGTCTTTTAATTGCAGCTTTGTTGGTTGCTTCATCTTCCGCGTTGGCATCTTCGCTTAACTGCGAGGTTCGTGATTTTGGAAATAGAAATTACGAAGCGTTAGGCAGCGCAATAGCGAAAGTTGAATTGAACGAAGGTCCGCGCTCGGTAGTCATGCAGAACGTCCTTAAGGACGGAAACTATGGCTGTCAGGTTAGTTATAACGGCACTAATCATTTATCTATCCGTCTATTTCGCGCGGATATGGTAATCGCGGAAAGCGTCGATTTAGCTTTCAGCGCGGACAAAAAAGTTGAAACTCTTGTTCAACAAAAAGACGTCAGCGAGCACAATTTGAAGGTCCGATATTTAACTGACAAGAGCTTCGCTGCGGGCATGTGCCGTTGTAAGTCAGCAGAGTAATTCGCCTCAGTTCACATTCATTCAGCCGGGTTTGTTGGTACAGCAATTGCCTTAGCTATAAGTGGATCCCACTTTTGGAGGCGAAATGAGACCAGTTCTAGTAGCGATCGCGGTTGTGGCAGCATTTATGTCGTCTTGTGCGAAAGGCGGTGATGGCAATGGAGTCACTAGCGCCCCAGAGCTGACGCCGACGGCTCCCGATATATTCAGAGAGATAGTTCCGCTACCGAACGACCCTGCTGGCGGGTCACCAAAATCAATCGATATTACTGATCGCTCTATATGTAATGGACCAACACCCGAGATGACTTGGCTCTTTAGCTCGTCGTGGTCTTCGAAACACAAACTCGACAATGGTGTTCAGCTTGAGCGGATTATGACTTTCTCGCAGACTGACGTCGAGGTGGCCGTGAATGCGAAATACAAAGGTAGTTTTAAGCAAATCAAAGTCGTCTCTGATATTAATTGGAGCGAAACGGATTTCAATTTTCTTTCAGTCGATCAAGACCAGGTAGTCATGCCGCTAGAGAACGAGGATTACAATCTAGCTTTCAGCATCTCGCCTTCAACCGTGAAATACTCGTTTGTAGGTCCGTGCTTGCAAATCGAATTCAGCGAATCAGAGAAGCTGACTTTTGTACCTGTGATTGACCAAGATTAAATAGCACCATAACACTTCCGCGGCGCCGCTGAATTGTTAGAAGTTCGTGCGCACGAATTTGCCAGCTTGGAGGTTACCCAGTGAATAAGTTGCTGACGCTGCTGTTTTGCGTTTTTATCATTTCAGGTTGCGATAAGGTTTGCAGATCGAGCGTTGATGAATCTGCTACATTTGTAAATCAAACTGGCTACGACCTTTCGGTAGTCGTATGCAAAAATTCCTCTGATAAGATCGGTGCTGAGCCAGTTGAAATTAACCTCAATAGCGGAACTGCCAATCAATTAGTGCCCACCGGGACAGTGGGAGTGCAGAGAATAGAGGGCGGCCTCAATGCAGCAAAGAGCTGTTCGGCAGGCTCATATTCTTATCAGCCATCGACCTTAGCTCTTTCTCAAGAAAGCTTGGGAGATGGAAAACTTTGTCGAAGCAATGGAACAAGCTACGCTGTGGTTCCAAACGCGGGATCGTGCCCAGCGGGCACGCAGGCTCAGATAACCGCTGCGGACTGTCAGTAGGACATGACGTTCTCACAGACCGACGAAGAGTAGGACGTTGGTACGTTGACGGTTGGCCTTCACGCCGTTGTAATTGTGGGATGCACCGGATTGTCTTTGCGTTCGCACTTATTTGTTTCAGTTTCCACTTCGCAAGCGCGGAAGAACTTTGCCCTCGATTCGAGAATGAAAGACCGATCCGAAACTTTTCTCCCATTATTAAGACATCTCGAACTTTAATTTGGGAATCAGATCAACTTACCCCGACCAACCGCACAGACATTATTTCAAGTTACGATGAGCTGACTCGCACAAAAACGGAACTGTTTCGTTTTGAAAAATCCGTGCGGCAGTTGAAAGTAATTAAGTCTGTCGCAGGCTTTACTTTTCTAGTCCCAGATCTCTGGAGCGACGGCGAAACAGAAGTTTGGATTACAGATGGATCGCCTCAGGGAACGAAGTCGATAGGAAAAATAAGCGGCACGTTACTTTTTAAAAATTCCGGCCAACTAGACGAGATCCTTGCGACATCAACCGGAAAATCTATAAGTGTATACGACGGCGCGAAACTCTCTAAAATTTTTGAGACAAAGACGAGAGTGGTTTCTGGCCAAGCCATACTTGGCGGGCGGCAATATTTCTTCGTCGAACCAACGCATAATCCAATGGAAAGCAATCTTTGGGTATACGACGGCAGTGCTGTTGGAACAAAGAAGCTAAAGTCAGATCACTTGGTTCTACCGAGCCATTGTTCAGCGCAATCTACATTTTGGTATGGAACCAATCAGAACGCACTGAAGTACGACGGTACGAAAGTGGAATCGCTCTCGAACTTGAGCCAACAGCTCACGATGACCAAGCATATTTTCGGGAGATTCATTTCAAACTCCGAGCGTGGCTGTTTCTTCACGACCGCGCACCCCTCTTCAGGGGATGGTGGCTTCGGTTTTTTTGACGCGAAGACGGGCGCTATAAAGTTGTTCGTGCTTCCGCCTCGGGATCCAGGCACTAGAGGCAGACCTTATTTTACGATCAACAACCATCTGATACTGCGAAACGGTTCTGATCTAAAAATATATAATTCAGATTTTCGCGAAACTTCTCAGCAGGAAAACATTGGACCAGTCATGCAGGGTGCAGAGCTGCGAGTTTTAATTTCATTCAAACGTGTTCTAACAGCGGTTGGGGGCAAGCTTGAAGTCATTGCTCAGGCGAAAGAACAATTTCATCTACAAGGTGCAACTCTCGATCAGAAGACCGATGTGGTAGTTGATAGCGCTCGGCTGAGCGGCGGCTACAGTGCCTACTGGGTAACCGACGGAACAAAGGCAGGAACAAGTAGCCTTTTTGAAGGTACTCGGGACTATTCTGTAAAAGCCGGAAGCGGAAAAGGTTTCGCAGTTAAGAAACCCAACTACACCAAGAATCTCTATTTCTCAGTGAGTGGAAAAACATGTTCGGTTCCCGATGAACCAATGCCTGCAAATCCTATTGAGTACTCTGATATGCGCAACCCAGGATTTTGGTGCGGGAATGGGCCTCCTTTCGATTTTCCTGACGTACCGAAAGGCGGGTATCGTAAGCTGACCCCACAGATTTCTGAAAAGTCTTCTAGTGTAGAGTCCACCTGCGATTTCCAAGAAAGTCCAAAGTGGTTTACTTGCCAGTTTGATCACGAGTGCGTGGTCGTTCCGAATGAATGCACACGAATCGCAGTGAACGATCGTTTTCTGGCTCTAGCGATTCAGCGCTACGCTTGCGAGAAATGTTCGCCCAAGAAAAAACGCGCTCCCGCTACCAAGGCCCTTTGTAAGCGCAGCAAATGCGTAGCAACAAAATAAAAAAAGCCGAAGCTTTCGCCTCGGCTTTCAAAATATCTAAATTTTCTTTTCAAACTTAAGCGAACACTCGCTCTTTGTTTTCCTGCTCTTCTTTGCAAGCAATGCAAAGTGTAGCTACAGGTCGAGCCATCAAACGATTCATGCTCAGTTCGTCTTCGCATGTTTCGCACAGCCCGAAAGATCCTTCTTCGATCTTCGCTAATGCTCGGTCAACCTTAGACAGCAACTGCGCTTGGCGCTCTTGCAGACGAAGGCTCAATGATAAATTCAGTTCCGATACGGCTAAGTCACCCTCGTCGCCTTGAACCGGACTGTCCTTTGCTTCCTCTTTGAAAGAGTTGGCTTTGTTAAGAATTTCAGATCGCTGTTGAATCAGGAGATCTTTGAAAAATGCCTGTTGTTTCGCTTCCATATACCCCTCCTCAAAACTTTAAATCTAAACTCGGCCCCTCAGCACTTGCTCAGATCTTCAGCACTTCTAGCTAGTGCTGACCCTGTTTCGCAACAGGTTTTGTAAGCTTCTAGGAAAGGACAAATGCCTTGTCATCAAAAAACGCAGGGTGCTCACAATGTCCGCACTGTCCTTAACACGGCATTCCGAGACCTTTCCTACCGGTCCTATCTTGCAAATCGCTTATTGAGAGCCTCGCGAATCTCAGCGCCCTCAATGCTTACGCGAGTCCATGGCAATGCACGGAGACGTTCGACTTCAATCACTTCCTCTGTTTCTTCACAAATTCCGTAAAGACCTTGCTCCATGCGAGCGAGGGCGAACTCAATCTCAAGTAGTTGGTAGCGCATTCGCTCTTGCGCAGTGAGGTACTCGTTTTCCTGGAGAAACGACATTGTCTGATCGGCCTCATCTCCGCCACTCTTATCAAGCGTCGCGAATTCCATACGGCTTGCTTTTGCGCGGTTCAAGATTTCGAACTTCGCTTCGATCAGCTTCTTTTTGCATTCAATTAACAGAGAGTGTGACAGAAACTTCGCTTCGCCCATAAGTACCCCACCCGTTTTTATCCGGTCTTCATTTGGAGCCAGTCATTGGCCCCGTAATGTACCTTTGGACAATTGGAGCGCATCATTCGGTTAGGTAAAACCCAAATGAACCTAAAATAATTTTTCTTATGGGAGGTATAAGCCACCAAAGTGCCGGCCTCGATAGGGCGAGCTTCACGACTGATGTTGGAAACCATCCGGTCTTTGAAACGTGAATAAAAATTGCAGTAAGTTGGTGAACAACGCGCGCACGGCAACCTTTTGGATTCTAGACAGAGCATACGTGGACTCATACAATACGAAAATGGCGCGACAACCCCTTCAAGTCTTAGTAATACCCTTTCGTGTTTCGGGCGCCGATTTCGAATACTGTCTTCTGCGACGCTCTGACGATTCGAATTGGCAATTCGTTGCTGGAGGTGTTGAGGAGGGTGAAAGTCCATTGAAGGCCGCTGCACGTGAAAGTTTCGAAGAGGCCGCCATACCTTACGATTCAAAGCCAATCCCTTTAGATTCAATTGCTTGCGTTCCGGCAAATATTTTTCGAGATTGGAAATCATGGCCTTCAGCGACTTATGTAGTGAAGGAACTTTCTTTCGGAATCGATGCATCTAAATCTGA
The DNA here is from genome assembly GCA_031416685.1 of Bdellovibrionales bacterium. Lineage (GTDB taxonomy): Bacteria > Bdellovibrionota > Bdellovibrionia > Bdellovibrionales > JAMPXM01 > JANOUF01. The sequence goes on along the minus strand of JANOUF010000244.1, from coordinate 10,309 downwards.
GATAATACTTAGTGAAGAGCACGCCGAATACAAATGGTGTAACTACAAAGAAGCTTTAAACCTTCTACATTGGGACAGCAATAAGACTGCGCTATGGGAACTCTCTCAGCGATTAGGATAGATGACTTTAATCACTTGGTTTTTGGTTCTCGCATAACCAGAAATTCTAAGGGAAAACGACAGTCCGTTACTCACGGTGAAGCGCTTTTCCTCACAATTCAGCGGCGCCGCTGAATTGTGAGCCTCGGCATTGTTGGTGACCGAATAAAATATCAACTGAATTTACTGAACCTTTGGAGCAGTTCCATACGGGACGATGGCGCCCTGAAGAACGGTGAGGCCGACGACAGGTCTTTTTACTTCACGCTCTGGAGTGACGCTTAGAAATCCGAGTGCACCCGGGAAATCGCGAATCTCACTCAGCTTCTGCGCAACACCCATGCGTGTATCTTCGCCGCTGCTAATGACTTGTCTGAGGAGCAATGCCGAGTCGTGACCTTGCACTTCGAAGATCGAGGGGTCCTCGCCGAACACTTGCTTGTATGAATTGAAAAACTCAGAATTCTGAAAGGCTTTGTCGCTTCCCAAGAAACTATCTACGAAGATTGAGTTCTCCACGAACTTGCTCGCACGCTCGAGGAGATTCTTGCTGTTCCAGATGTTCGTACCGAGAAGTCTGACGTTCGTAACGTCGCTGTAGGCAAGCATTGGCGCAATTTGACCAACAGCGCGGGCGCTGTCCGGAATAAACACAGCTTCGAAATCAATAATTGGAGGAAGAATTTCTTCAGGCGTTGGTCCACCTTGGCGAACGGATACGCTTGTATTTTTCTCGCGCCATTTTTTAAGGACATTCGGATAATCTTCGCGTTCATCGATATAGTAGGTGCCGACAAGTCTTTGCACGTGGCCGCGGAAATCTGTTTCTTGCGGATCGTAAGGTTGCACACCGCGAATTTCTCCGCCGCGCGCGCGCACTTCGTCCCAGAACAAATTGCTGAATTCAACTCCGTAAGGATCGTTCGGATAAATAATTGCGAACTTAGAAAGACCATTCTGGCCCATCGCTATGTCGAGTAGTCGTTGGACCTGAAGCTGGCTCGTCATCGCATTACGAAATACAAAATCACCAATTGATGTGATTCCGGATTTTTGCGAGAGCGCAATGATCGGAACGCCAAATTCATTTGCTTTGGTAGCTTCGGTATCAGCAGTTTTACTTAAGAGGCCGCCGATGATTGCGATAACGTTGTCTTCGGTGACGAGGCGCTCGACTGCGCGACGAGCGACGTCGGGATTTGACTCGCTGTCGAGAACTGCTAAGCGAAACTCACTCGGCGTGCGGCCGTAGAGACCTAAGCCATGTTGAATTCCGCGAAGAGTTTTATAGCCGGTTGCAGCCTGTTTTCCTGAAAGGGGCAACACAACACCGATTGTGCGTGGCTCTACTTTTTGACGAGCATCAATTTGCTGAATGATTGTGTTTGCGCGCTCAGCAAGATCCGAGTCGGGCGCAATCGACACAACCTCAGAGAGATAGCGGCGCGATCGGTCGTAGTTTCGTTGCTCAGCCATTAAAAGCGCATAGCGATACTTCGCCGCAGCTTGCAAGAAACCATAATTACTATCGTCAGCGACTTTCTGAACATCGCCTTCGCTCAATCGGTTTTCTAGAATCTCAAGAGCCACTTGACGATAACGATCACGCTTACCAGGTGCAGGATGATTTGCCGCAAGCTCCCTGAGTGATTCAAGCGCTTCAAGCGGCTTTTTTTCTTGCAACAAAAGTTCGTAATGAACTTCGCGTGCCTCAAGTTGTTCCTCAGGTGACGACATTTTTGATTTCGCTACTTTGTCGACTAAAGGAATCGCGTCAGTACCTCGTTGTTGGCGCACCAAAATGCGAGCGGCCTTAAGCGAGGTCTGCATCTCGAGGGGACTTTCCATTGTGGAGTTTGAAACCTGAAGGTAATAGCGAAGAGCTTCGTCAAGTTGGCCCTGGTCGTAATTGATATCTCCAGCGAGAGCCGCAGCATCGTCGGCGATATCGGTGTCAGGATGTTGCTCAGTGATTTTTTTTAGCTTTGTTAGAGCGAGTTTTATTTTTTGTTGTTTGTAAGCTGTTTGAGCTGCGCTGAAATCAGCTTGAACGTTCGCTGCAGTCGCAACGCGAGCACGTTTCTTGGGCGCCGATTGGCATCCGATCAAAAGTGCAAGTATCAAAGAAACTAAAAAAGGAAATCGGAATTGCATGAGTGCCTCTCACTTTCGTGACTTTAAAACGCGGTCGACCTTTTCTTGGAAGGTCTTCACAAGCGGAGTGCTCTTAAGCGCTGGAGCCATTTTCAGTAATGCTTGTTTTTGCTCCTCAGAGAGCTCTTTTGGAACATCGATCACGATCTTAACTAAAAAATCTCCCGGGGGTCCACTCATCGACGCGAAGCCCTTGCCTTTAAGTCTAAAAATCTGGCCAGAAGGTGTGCCGGGCGGGATCTTAATGGAAGCTTTGCCCGTCAATGTGGGAATTTCTGCCGTTGTGCCGAGCACAGCATCTGAAAATGAGAGCGGAAGTTCCAAATGGATGTCGTTCTCATGACGCTTAAAGAGCGAGTGCTCTTGTGCGCTAACAATCACGTACAAATCGCCATTTGCTCCGCCGGAGGGACCAGTGTCGCCTTCACCGCGAAGTTTTAATCGCTGACCGCTCGCAACGCCGGCAGGAACAGTCACAGATAATCGCGCAGTTTCTTCTTTGCCTTCGCGATGTCGAATGAAGCTTATGACTTTTTCTGTTCCCGCTGCCGCTTCTTCAAACGAAATATTTAATGTGTATCGAAGATCCGCGCCACGACTCCGAGAGCGCGGCTTGGGACCAGCTCCTCCGCCAGTGCCCGTAAAGAAATCGTTGAAGATGTCGCCGAAAATATCTTGAAAATTCTCGGAGCCTGCACCGCCAAAACCTTGAGCGCCTCCGCGGAAACCGCCGAAGCCGCCTTGTCGCGCGAAATCGTCAAATGGATTTTTTCCGCCACCGAAGCCGCCTTGCGAAGCAAAATGGCCGAACTGATCATATTGCGCTTTTTTCTTTTCATCCGACAAGACGTCGTACGCTTCGCTGAGTTCCTTAAATTTCTCTTCTGATTTTTTATCACCCGGATTTTTATCGGGGTGAAACTTCATCGCAAGCTTTCGATAGGCCTTTTTAACTTCATCCGGGGATGAAGAGCGTGTGATGCCTAGAATTTCGTAAAAATCTCTCTTAGCCAAGGTGCACTCGCCTTATGATTTCTTCAATGCGACTACGACCTGACCTGGACGCACAACCCGATCATGAAGCTTGTAAGGTTTTTTGAAGACCTGACTCACGTGCCCCTCGGGAACGGCGTCAGTCGCTTCACTTGAAATTGCTTCGAGGGAATTTGGATTGAACGGCTGGCCGTGCGCAGGAATTTCCTCGACACCATGACGCTGCAAAACTGATTTTAGTTCTGCCGAAGTCATCTCAACGCCTTTTTTAAAAACCTGCAGCGTCTCGGGGGTTACATCGATTTTCAGAGCAGTTTCGAAAATGTCGAGAACGTTGAGAAGATCGACCACTAAACGTTCAGAGCCGTATTTGCGAAGATCCGACCGATCTTTGATGACATTCTTTTTGTAGTTTTCGAACTCGGCGGCTAGGTATAACAAATCCCTTTTCGTTTTATCTAGCTCGGTTTTCGTTTGCTGAAGTTCACTAGTCGCAGGAGCGTCAGTCACCGGCGACTGTGTGTCCTGGGCTTCGCCGTTAGGTGTAGGTTGTTGCGGTTTATCATCCATAGACCTCATTATGTGGCTGTGAGAAGCCTTGTCAATGTGACGAAAGGTGCGATGTGACCTCCTCCTTCAAGAAGGTCAGCTTTTCGAACACTAGATTCGCGAGCATTCGGCCCTTTTGCGTTAAACGCCAGTAAGGCTTTGCCTCTTCAACGAGTCCATCGGCTTGAAGTGCGGCGAGATGATCCAGGACGTTTCGAGAAATTTGATTATTGAACTTTAGACGCAAGGCGTTTTCGTCAAGTCCACGAATCATGCGAAGGCTCACGTGACAAAAATCCGTGAGAGCTTGATGTGCTTCGAGCATTTCGCGTTGATTTTCTGGAAGTGAAGTTTGAAACGTCCATTCTTTAACGGGAGCCGACGACATCTGTCGTAAGTACTCAGGAAGTGCGGTCGGGTTCCAAAAACGCATGCCCCAGGGCCCGCGCTTCAGATACGAGTGCGCACTCACGCCTAAGCCCCAATACTCTTGATCGGTCCAATAGAGATTATTGTGTTTTGACTCGCGACCGGCTCTCGCAAAACTCGAAATTTCATAGCGATCAAGGCCCGCACTTGGCAGTTTTTCATTGAGAAGTTCGAACATTTCCGCCTGCTCTTCATCGGGAGCACGATTTCGCGCAAGAGGGTGATGTTCCGGCACAGTTAGGTAATAGGCGCTTAAGTGTGACGGCTCAAAGCTCAGAGCCTGAACGACATCAAGTTCAAGTTCTTTTAAAGTCTGCGTTGGCAGCGCGAACAAAAGATCAAAAGAAAAGTTCACGTTATGTTTTTTAAGTAACTTTAAGAGTTCGACGGTCTCTTTAGCGCTATGCTTTCGACCGGCCACCTTGAGTAGGCGTTCATTGAACGATTGTGCCCCAACGCTAAAGCGGTTTACGCCGAGTTTCTGATAAGCGCCGAGCTTTGTCTCGTCCATGGTGCCTGGATTGATCTCGATGGTGAATTCGTGGTCCTGCGACAACGTGAAACCATGGTTTGCAAGTTCCTCAAGAAGGGCTAAAATTAACTTCGGCTCAAGCAAGCTGGGAGTTCCGCCGCCGAAATAAAGCGTGTCTATGACACGCGGATTGATGTCGGCAGCGCGCTCAGAAATTTCTCGCTTGAGCACATTGACGTATGCCTCAGGCGATAAAATTTTGCCGAGTTCGTACTTGGTGAAATCACAGTACGGGCAAATTTGTAGGCAATGCGGAATATGAACGTAAATGCCAAATGCCATAGAAGGAGCGCTTCCCCGTGTCGCAAAATCTAACGACGAAAAAATTAAAATTGAAGAACGGTTTGTCGGTCTTACTCATCGAGGATCATAAAGCACCCGTCGTATCGGTGCAAATGTGGGTTAACACCGGTAGTGCTGACGAGAAAAAAGGTGAGGAGGGGATCTCCCACTTTATTGAGCACTTAGTCTTCAAAGGCACCGAGAAATACGGCGTTGGGCAGATCGCTTCAATTGTAGAGGCCTCCGGCGGAGAATTGAACGCCTACACCTCATTTGATCAAACGGTTTTCTACGTCACGATTTCAAAGCAATTCGCGGAAGTCGGTCTTGATGTCATCGGGCAAATGATGGGTTTCCCAAAATTTGAGTCAGATGAAATCGACAACGAGCGCGAAGTTGTACTCGAAGAAATCAAGCGCTCTAACGACAGCCCCGGCCGACAAGTTTCGCGCCTTTTGTTTTCTTCGGTCTACAAAAAACATCCCTACGGCATTCCTGTCATTGGCTACGACCGTATCATCAAAAAAGTTTCACGCAAAACACTGACGTCCTACTTCACGAGTCGTTATGTGCCAGACAATATGCTCTTGGTGATCGCAGGCGATTTTAACTCAAAAGACATGAAGAGGCAGGTTGAAAACTATTTCGGGAGCTTCGAGAAATTTAAGCTTCGCAAAGTTTCGCGAAAAAAAGAGCCGAAGCAATCGCAAGTGCGCATTTCAGTTAAAAAAGGTGCAGTCGAGGAAACTCATTTTCATCTAGCATGGAGAATTCCAGGCGCGACCCATAAAGACGTTGCAGCTCTCGATGTACTTGCGTTGATTTTTGGTCAAGGCGACAGCTCGCGCTTATCGCAGAAATTAAGGATGGAAGCGCCACTGATGAACAGCATCGGCGCAAGCACATTTACGCCAAAGGAAACTGGCATCTGGACGATTTCGGGCACAATGAATATCGATAATCTCGAGAAAAGCTTTGCGATTCTTCAAGATGAATTGAAATTGATTTTGTCGGCGCCGCCTGCGGTGGAAGAATTGCACAAAGCGATTACAAATCTCGAGAGCGAAGAGTTTTATGGAATGGAAACCGTTGATGGCTTAGCTCGCAAAGCGGGGAGTCTTGAAACGCTCATGGGCGATTACAACTACTTCGTAAAATTTTTGAAACAAGTAAAGAGTTTAACGCCCGCAGATATTTTGAAAGCTGCGCGCACCCATCTTCAGCCGTCGAACATGACTCTCGTGATGATGACCCCGAGAAACGAAAAAGAAGCGGCCACGTTCTTAAAAAGTTGGCATAAGAGCTACGCCAAAACCTATCTCGAAGCTAAGAAAGTAAAACCTGCGGCGGGTAAGAAAATTCCAAAACTCAAGTTTGGAAAACCAACAGTCGCAGGGAAGGGTGGCGAGAAGCTCGAGAAAATTCAGCTCTCATCTGGCGCTACAGTAATTTTTCGCCCCAGTTATGCGACTCCTGTTATTAGCGCGAAAGCCGCTGTGTTGGGCGGTTTAAGAATTGAAGACCAAAAAACTCTTGGAATGACCGAGCTGCTGTCGCGCGTGTGGACAAGCGGAACAAAAAAACTTTCTGAAGCTGAACTCCAAACGCAAATTGAGAACATGGCCGCAGGCCTAAGCGCCTTTGGTGGCCGAAACTCTGCGGGTCTTTCTTTGCAAATGCTTGCGCCGTTTGAAGACGAGGCGATGGAACTCTTCAATGAGCTTTTGTCGGCTCCTGTCATCAATAAGCAAGCGGTCGAACGCGAGAAGCACATGATGCTTGAAACGATCAAGGCTCGCCTAGATAATCCGGGCCAAGTTGTTTCGCAAATGTTCATCGAGACGATTTACAAGGGTCACCCGTACGAGCGCGATGTGTATGGCACTAATGAAACGATTGGCCGGCTTAATGCGAACTCAGTAGAAAAATTCCGTCAGTCGATGGTGGGCTCGAAGAACTTAACGGTTGTCGTTACGGGTGCTGTGAACCGCGCTCGTTGGCTTAAAGGATTAGAAAAAGCGTCGTCGGCTATCCCTAAGGGCGAACGCCTATTAAATAACTTTAAGTACGACGGCCCTCGCGAGAATTCTTTTGATTATAAAAAGATGGATCGTGAACAGTCGCACATCATCGTTGGCTGGAAGGGTCTTACGCTAACAGATGAGCGTCGCTATACTCTCCAAATTATCCAATCCATTTTAGCAGGACAAGGCGGACGTCTATTCATCGAACTTCGCGACAAAGCTTCACTTGCTTACACAGTTTCACCGATGCGCATGGAAGGTATCGACGCAGGCTATTTTGGAGCGTACATCGGTTGTTCACCTGAAAAAGGACCGAAGGCGATCGCAATGATGCACGAGGAGTTTCAAAAACTAATCGATAAGCCGATTAGCGAAGCGGAACTTGATCGCGCAAAACGCTATTTAGTCGGCCGTCACGACATTGATCTGCAACGGACATCTGCGATCGGTTCAGGAATTCTGTTCAACGAGATTTACGGAATCGATCCGGAAGAAACCTTCCACTATGCCGATCACTTAAAGGCGATCACTCCGGGAGATGTGCAAAGCTTAGCTCGTGAGTTATTCACGAAGCCCGCTGTGACATGTGCAGTTGGTCGCGAGCAGCCGTGGTAATAAGAACGAACGTCTCAATCTGAGACGTTCGCCACTCACTTCTCAGAGCTAGACGCAGGTTTGTCTAACAGTCCAGATAACAAGAAGTTATGCCTATCTCGCGCCTATTCTTTGCTAAAATAAAGAGGTGAGGTGTGTATGGGCGACAAGGCCCGAAACCAGACTCTCTTAGCTCCAGAATTGACAGCGTCTCCGCGTGAATTTTTTCAGCAGGCTATTAATGAAGCGCTGGAGCAACGCAAGGTTGTGACTCTGCCAACGGTACATTCTTATCTCGTTCACTTGCTCGAACATCACATGGTAACTGAAAATTTGTTTGATCAGGTGAATGCAAACGGCAAACGCACTCGCGATACGCTCGCGGAAATCTATTTAAAATCCTCCAACTCTGAACCGCGCGTGCGGATGGAGCTATTACGAAAAGTCGGCGATACGGCTCTTTATATCAGTGGGTTTTTCGGTGATTCACTTCAGCGTAAAGTCGTCGACGTCGACTACTATGCCGACATGGGCGGCGCTGCCTATGCAACACTTGCGGACTGCGTTCGCGATGAGCCAAAACAACGAATGTATAACGAGTTTGCGAATCGCTTCTTTGAGTTTGTCGATGTCCTGACCTACATCAGTTCCAACTCACTCGCGCAGCCAGAAGAAAATATCATGCGTCTCTACGAGACTTACGCACAGACGGGTTCAGATTTAGCTCGTGAACGACTTCTTGAAAAGGGCTTAATCGCCGTTCCTCTCGATACGATCTCCAAAAAGAAGCAGTAGCTCCTAAACTTTCTCGACGACTTTCTTCGGCGCTCGACATCCCCGAACCCAATCGCTATAGTCACCTCATGTTTGACATCGGCATGTCGGAATTAATCATTCTCGCGATTATTGGTCTCATCGCTATTGGACCGAAACAGCTTCCGCAAGTTGCGGCGTCTCTCGTTCGGATGCTCAACGACTTTAAGCGCATGACTTCCGTTTTCACCGATGAGTTCACAAAAGTTCGCGAATCCACTCGCCAAGTTATGTCCGACACCCAAGATGAAATTATGAAGTCGCTTGAAGAAGGCGATAAGCAAAATCCCGAAACTCTCATCAAGCCAGCCAAAGAAGAAAAACCTGATGACGTGGAATGATAGTGAATTCACTCTCACAGACCACCTCACTGAGCTACGCGACCGCTTGGTGAAATCGATTTGGGCGATCGCGATTTGTTCGGTCGCTGCGTGGTTCTTCAAAGAAGAAATTTTCATGTTCCTCAGCCGGCCGATCGAGCACGCTCTCAACGAGGGCTCGCTTGTGTACAGTGGCCCTGTGGATATGTTCGTGGTCTATTTGAAACTTGCGATCGTCACTGGAATTTCCTTGAGTTGCCCGATCTGGCTCTATCAACTTTGGGCGTTCGTGGCTCCTGCCCTCTTCGCGCATGAGAAAAAATATTCGTTCGCGTTTATTTTCTGTGGAACCACACTTTTCGTTATCGGTGTGACGTTTGCGTATTACCTAGTTGTGCCGGCCGGGCTAAAATTTCTTTTAGGACTTCAGCCTGACGCTGAAATCTCAAAAGTGCGCGCGATGATCGACATCACGAAGTATCTCGGATTTTTGACTACGACGACGTTAGTGTTCGGTCTCGCGTTTGAACTCCCGCTTGCGCTGACGTTGCTTGCGATGATGGGCGTGATTGATCAAAAGTTTTTAAAAGAGAAACGTCGCTTCGCAATTTTTGGAATGGCTGCGGTCTCGGCTGTAGTAACTCCTCCTGATGCTTTGAGCATGCTGATGCTTCTCGTCCCACTCTGCTTTTTGTATGAGCTCTCAATCATAACGGTTGGAATCTTGGTCCAACGCCGCGATCAACCCTCCGCATAAACCTACTTAACGCTCTGCGCACCCCCAATTAACTCTGTTTTGGCACTGGAAATGGCCTATATTTGTTTTGGCTTATGCATTTGGTTGTTCTAGACTGTGCCCCTGTTTAAAGACGATTAGAGGCGGCTCACCCGCTGGGCATTTATAAGGAGCATACATGGCAGACGTTCTCGTTGTTACGAGCAAGGTTAAAAAGTTCATCAAGGAAAAAGGCGGCTATAACACTTCTGCAGAGACGATCGACGTACTCTCAAAAGCAGTTGAACAGCTCTGCCAAAAAGGTATCGACAGCGCAAAGTCAGACGGCCGCAAAACCGTTATGGCTCGCGATATTGGGATCGATCATCTTTAGTATTTGATTTTGAAACTTGGATTTGAAAAAGGCGGAAGAAATTCAGCCTTTTTTTTTGGGCTATTGAGCTCGTTCAGCAGAGGCAACTGTGCCGGCCGAAGCTGGGCCGGATGGTGCGACAAGGGCGGCAAGATCGCTCGCGTCGGCTTGGCTCTTAAGAGTGCAAGATGTTCTTTCGCGAGGCATGTGCTTTTGCTCGAATAGAAACGTAGGCTTTTCTTCTATACCGATTGCAACAGTGCGACCCTTAATCACAACCACTTGGCGTTCGTTTTTAGTTCGCTGAATTGGGATTGGCATTGACCTGACGACGACAGGTGTAAGAGATCGCTCTGAAGAATCGCCGTAGCCTACAAGAAATCCGTCACCATCTTTAGTGAGCGGGCCAACCATCGCATTCGCTCTGTCCGG
>JANOUF010000243.1:0-3358 GCA_031416685.1 Bdellovibrionales bacterium | reverse complement strand
GAAGCGGCCACGACTAAGCCTCATCGAATTGATAAATACATTTTACTCGAAAAAATTGCTGTCGGCGGAATGGCCGAAGTTTGGCTGGCGAGCTCTAGTCAAGCGGGTGGTATCACCAAGTTTGTCGCGATAAAAAAAATCCTGCCGCATCTGTCGAAAGATGCCGAATTTATTCGAATGTTCAAAGACGAAGCCGCAGTTGTCATGAACTTGTCTCATTCAAATATTGTATCGATCACTGGGTATTATCAGTCAGAAGAAACCAATGAGCTTTATCTCGTGATGGATTTCGTCGAGGGCCGAAACTTACGCCAAGTTTTGGAAAAGATGAAGACTTCGAAGCAAGCGCTTAAGCTTTCGCATATCGTCTATATCATCAAAGAATTGGCCGCAGGTCTTAGCCATGCACATCACTCACTCAATACATCGACCGGAAAACCGCTCAACATCATTCATCGGGACATCAGTCCACAGAACTGCATGCTAGGTTTTCATGGGGAAATCAAAGTTGTGGATTTCGGAATTTCTATCGCAGAAATCCAGCGTGATAAAACTGAAGTCGGCACGCTTAAGGGAAAATTTGGTTACATGAGCCCGGAGCAGGCGGAAGGCCGGCAAGTCGATTTTCGCACCGATATTTTTTCTCTCGGAATTATCTTTTGGGAGCTTCTCGCGGGAGAGCGCCTATTCACCGGCAAAAACGAGATGAGTATTTTGAAAAAGATCACGGAGTGTAATATCCCTGATCTTGCCGAATTCGTCACTGAAGTGAATCCAGAGGTTGAAAGAATCGTGCGCAAGGCTCTCGCAAAAAATCCGGAGATGAGATACGCATCGGCTTCAGCTATGCATCGGGACCTGAGCCGTTTTATAAATACCTATGATCCTGACTTTACGACCCCTGACTTCTCGGTATTTATTCGAACGCTCTTCGCCGGAGAAGTGATCGATGCTCGAAAAAAATTAGTCGACTATTCGAAAGTTGTGAACGATCTCAATTCTCAAGCGCCCGCCGCGCCCGCCTCTGAAGTTTTCGACGGGGAGCGGACAGAAATTTGGACCTTTGATCAAGGTGTTAAAGTGAGTGAGCCGGCGGTTGCCTCGAAAAAGGTGATCGGTGAAAAACTTGAAATAAAACCGAGAACTGTCGCGAAGTCAGAGCCCGAAGTGAAATCAGCGCCTGAACAATACGATAATGGTGAAAATCATTTTTCAATGATTGCGCGAGATGTTTTGACAGGGCCGAGCAGTCCACCTGCAGATTTAGTAAAAAACTCGGATAGCCTTAGCATGTTGAAGTCCGCGCCCCAAATCGGACCCCAGGATGGAAGCGTCGTTCTCGAAACGAAATCGTCTTTGGCGCCGTCGAAAGAAAAACAGTTTGCACAACAAGCTAAATCAAGTCCGTCTATCGAAGCGCCAGCGGGAATGCCGGCCGCTAAACCAGTTGCGTTTGTATGGCCGACACCGGCTGTTCAAAAGCAATCCGAAACGCGGCTCGGGCCATCGCGTCCGGCGCCGCAAAGGCCAGCCTATGCGCCTCAAGTTACAATTCGACAGAATGCATTCGCATCGAGCCGAATAATTACGATTGCGGCGTTCGTATTTCTTCTCGCGGCCGGAGCTTTTTTCGGTCTAAGAACAAATTTGATTTCTCCTCCAGCAGAACGTGTAATCGCTAAGGCCCCAGTCGTCCCAGTGAACGTGCCGGATTTCTTACTTCAGGATGAAACTGCGAGCACTACGTCAGCGAAATCACCAATGGCGACGGTTTTATTTAAGAGCGTCCCGTCGGGAGCCGAAATCTGGCTCGATCGTGGTGAGGGCTTTAAGAACACTGGTGGAACAACTCCATCGCGAGTCGACGTACCAATAGAGGCGCCGTTCCAATTGAAATTTCGTAAATTCCGCTATGATGATTTCGAGGCGAAAGATCTTGTTGCTTCAAAATTGAGTGGGCAATTCGAAGCAAATCTTTTGGCTCAAAAAATCGCGTACGTTGATATCTTGGCGAATCGTACCCCCCGTGACGTGCAGGTTTACGTAAACGAGATGCACATTTCGGAGGCGAGGCTTCCAATGTTGCGTTTTGAAATTCCCGCTAATATGGCAGTCAACATTCGCATTGAGTCAGCAACTCTCGGTGTGAAAGTCGAAAAATCTTTTAATGTCAAAGAAGGCGATCGCACGACGGCTCAGTTTACTCTCTAAAAGGTAAAAGGTGCCCGGTTCATTTTTTGCGACTCGCCGTGATGAAGCGTTTAAATCGAGTGTTTAATAGAGGGCGAGTTCAAGTTCATTCGGTCTGCGATTTATTTTTGGCAGTTGAAATATTTTTCGCCGGAGCGCTTTTCTCATAAACTCTCGATGCCCCGGTTCTGGCGGGCGATTCAACCACAGTAGCGGCTCTGCAGTCTCGGGTGAATCAAATAAAATTGTGTCTTCTGTGACCGGGAAATCCAGGCGCCCACCACCCAAAAGCCGATTCAAAGTGGAGTAGTTATAATCTTCAACTTTGTCGCAAATATGAGCCGCTACAGGATTTTGATAAATGTACTTATAGGCGTTCATAAAATAATGAGGCGAGGAGAGTTGCGAGCGGTAGCATCGATTACCATAAATTTGATTGATTTGTCCGGCGCCGGACGAAATCTGGCGACTCGTCTCGCGCATGAAGTATTGCATCGCATGAGATAAGTTGGCTTGCGGGAAGCTTGCGATCAAATGAAAATGATTGCTCATTAAAACAAAAGAATGAATTTTTACGTCGAACACATGGTGGAGATAAAATAGATAGCGTGACATGATTTCCCACGTTTCTTCGATGGGAATTGGAAACCACCGCTTATCATGCGAGCGCGCCGATAAGCTGTAGGGGTTGATCGGATTACATAAGAACGGTTTTCTGGCCATTTTTTGGGGAGTTGCAAGAGGTTTGCCGGACAAAATGTGGCTGAACCTGAGTTCATCACCGCGCGACCAGATGGGTCGCAAAAAATGAACCGGGCACCTTTTGGGGCACCTTTTTTGCTCTGGTAGCTCCGCATGAAATCAGCCGTCATTAAACTTCATGAGCGCCTACTCCTTTTGCCCCTATTCGTCACAGGTCTGCAGTTCCTACACGGGACAGCGCATGCGCAGCCACGGCAAAAAACGGTCTGCACGGTCACGATTAATTCGGCGGACGAAAAAGAAGTATTTCAGAAGCATTTGGCAGGGCAAAATTTTAAATTCGTTGAGCTCACAGATTACAGCCAAGCTCGTACAAAAGAGGAGCGGGGGAGTGACTGGTTCCAGCGCGCTTGTGAGGCCGGCATCAAGTGCGACGTCATCGTACTTTCGGGGCATTTTGCTGGCG
>JANOUF010000242.1:0-1881 GCA_031416685.1 Bdellovibrionales bacterium | reverse complement strand
GCAAAAGTCCTCGGACCGATCACGCTAGGCGACGGCTCGCGCGTGGGCGCGAATTCCGTCGTCACAAGCAACGTTGAATAGAATCAGATTGTCGTTGGAATTCCCGCGTAGCCGCTAAATTAATTCAGCGATTATTTCGTTTTTATATGAAAGCTGATTTTTATTGTCACGTCGTCATCAACGCCCACGCCCATGTACTTAATTTTTTTGATATCGAAGTCGGAAAGCTTGATCGGGAACTCAGCTAAGAGTGTCTCACCTTTGATCGTGTACGTTCCTGAGACTACCTTTTCAATGCCTCGTACTTTTAGTTTACCGGTGCCTCTGCCGCCTTTGCCTTTTGCATCGGTGAGAATTGCTTCGGGATACTTCTCGGTTTCAAGATATTTATTACGCGCATGTTTATCGCGCATCACGATTCCTGTTTTCAAATTTCTCAGATCAACGACGATTTTGTCTGCACTCACGGAATCACCTTTGAGTACAGCTTCACCTTTTACGCTTTCACTGTTTGCTGTGAAGCTGCCAGCGGGAGATAATGAAACGTCTGCGGTTGCTTCGCCTGCGGCGTAGGCGGAGATAGAAAAAAACAAAGCGGCAAGGCTAATCGCGAAGATTCTCATGAGTTGATCCTAGCTAGTTGTTTTGTGCGCCTGCATTGATCCAGTTTTGAATTGCAGTTTTCTCAGCGGCGCTCAGGGCAGGTCCGTTCTTCGGCATCGAGTTATTTAGAACCGCTGTATAAAGCGGGCTTGCGGCAGCGTTCCCAGCGACAACAGAGCTAAGTGTAGTTGCGTATGTCGAGTAACTATAGCCGCCACCCATTGGAGCCGGGCTTGCGTGACAACCTAAACACTTCGTCACGAGAATATTGTTATTGATGTAAGTGAATGTCGCCATTGATGCAGGAGTTGCGGTCGGTACTGGCGTGGCAGTTGGAGCCGGAGTCGCAGTGGGAACAGGTGTCGGCATGGGTCCCGTGGCTGACTCAGGCGCGCCACTCAAAATCCAGTTTGCCACTAAATCCATATCCGCTTGCGAAAGTACTGGTGCGGGAGCTGGTGGCATTGAACCGTTTCGAATTGAAAACGAGAGAATGCTGTTCGCCGGATCGTAAGGAACGACCGACTGTAGCGCTCCCGTAAAAGTTGATAGATCAAGATTTCCACTCGGAGTTACACCTTGATGACAGCTTAAACAGTACGGGACAAAAACTTTTTCGCGCACGTCATCGTAGGTCACATATTGGCTTGATAGCATGAACGAGCCCGGGTCGGACTGACCTACATAACCGCAGTTTTGAAACGAGGTTACGAGGACAATGAATACAGCTGAGAACAAAAGTGTTCGTTTAACTACGACTGTAGAGACCATGCTTAATTATCAGTCGAACCGAGAAATTTCTAAAGGGGGAAAGTTAACTGTTACCGCTTCCGCATAGTTTTAAAGGCGAATCATGAGGATCCATTGCCAGAGAGTCGCTCCATTTAGATCTAATGGCGCAAAGACCTGAGTCATCTGCACGGTGCGTGCAATTTCCCATCTCAAAATGAGCTGTCCAGTTAAGCTTCCGCGATCCCACGGGGATACTGTCAAAGTTGTATCCATCGGAATCCAATCGACTTCCCGATATCGGATAAGCAAGCCCGTCCCAGTATAGAACGTTGGGCTTAAGCCATAGTTCCCAGAAAAAGTTAAGTGCGCAGCTTTCCACGCTCGATTTATGCCGTCCGTAAAATTTGTCGCAGGAGAAAATCCGCCGCTCGATACTTTGCCGGCTGCAACGGTCAACATCGTTGAATAGAGCATCCGTTTTCTGCGCCAATGTTTTTCAACACCGACACCAAAGCCGCCATAGTTTGCAAAACCTTGGCTTTCAAC
>JANOUF010000241.1:0-7438 GCA_031416685.1 Bdellovibrionales bacterium | reverse complement strand
ACACCCCGACGATGGTTTACTTTGGCCCTTAGTGCTGCCATTGGATCTACACTTGGCGCGATTATGTTGGCGGCCTTCGTGGAAACCCAAGGGCTTGAATGGATTCTTGAATTGTACCCGGGTATAAATGAAACCAAATTCTGGATCTGGACAGAGAGTTTTTTTGAGAGCTACGGCATGCTTCTAGTTTTTGTAGTAGCGATTACACCCTTGATGCAGCAGCCGGCGGTTATTGTGGCGGGCTTAGCTGAGACTCCACTTTTTTTATTAGCCGCCATCATTTTCTCAGGAAGATTTATTAAGTTCCTCTTAATGGCTTATGCTGGATCTCACGCGCCGAGACTTCTTAACAAAATGTGGGGCATCAAGGGTGAGTTAAACGATGCAGGAGTAGAAATTAAATAAGGATGAATATTGTTCTCTCTGTTTAGGAATTTACTTTTCAAATTTTTCAGGTCGTAGAATCGAAATATCAGATGAGTAAGTGATCAGGGAATAGTTTTTGAAAAACTGCTCTGCGAGAGCTTTCATAATTTTTAAGGCTAGTTGTGGCTCTGTGACGATTTCGATTTTTGATTTTAAATCTGGAATTTCGCCACTGCTTTTTTCTCCGCTGCCTTGCCCACTGACTTCTGTGACGGTGAATCCTGTGGCTCCGAAATCTTGACTGATGGTCAAAATGCGTGAGCTCAAAACGGGCTCGCAAATAATGGTGACGAGTTTAAAATTGATGAGTTTCATATTCCCCCCTACTCAGCAAGCCATTCGGCGAATTTAAAAAACAATGGAATTCCAACGACCAAGTTAAATGGAAAAGTGACTGCCAAACTCGCAGTGAGATAATAAGTTGGATTAGCCTCAGGCAAGGTTATTCGAACCGCAGGTGGTGCTGCAATGTAAGATGCACTCGCCGCCATCGCTCCAAGCACCGTGGCACCTCCGACAGAGAGACCAGACCAGTGCCCAAGAAAAACACCCAGTGCACCATGAAGAACGGGAAGTAATATGCCGAGGGATATGAGAGGTAGTCCGACTTTTTTAAGATCAGAAAGTCTGGCTCCTGCGATAATCCCCATTTCTAAAAGAAACAATACGAGTGCGCCCTTAAATCCTGTTTCAAAAAATGGTTTTACTGGCTCGTAGGCTTTTGCTCCCATGAGAAGCCCGATCGCCAAACCACCAACCAGCAAAATCATCGAGCGACCTGTTAGAATTTCATGAAAGATAGTAGACTTGGTTTTCCTCTCGCCACTCGATATTAGTGAATTATTTTTCGCTCGCTTGAGCGCTCCTATGGCCAGTGCGATATGAATGCCCGGACTTTCCAATAGCGTTAAGAGCGCCGGCATAAACCCCTCTGCCGTTTTCCCCATGTGTTCGATAAATTGATTTGCCGCTATGAATGTGACCGCAGAAACTGAACCGTAATGTGCGGCCAAGGCAGCCGCATCAATCTGACCGAATCGTCCTATTTTGCGCATGATCATATAGGCCGAAATTGGAGTTACGCATCCCAAAATGAGGGTTGCAAACGCCGGCCAAGCGAAGACTTGAAAAGTACTTTCTGATAGTTCAACTCCGCCTTTTAATCCAATCGCCAACAAAAGATAGATGGAGAGTGAAGCGTAGAGATCTTTGGGCAAGCTCAATTCGCTCTTAACTAGTTTCGTTACAATTCCAAGCACAAACGCGAGCACGATGGGTGACAATAAGTTTGTTCTTAAGATTTCGAATGTCGTCAAACTTCAGTCCCTCTCGGCGATAGACTAAAATACTTTCCGTAGCATTCCCAAAAATCCCTTTGGCTCCTGGCTTTCAAGGAGAATTTGCAGCTCGCCATTGTCAAAATAGATACCTTGGCACTGAACACATTTGTCTACCTTGATCCGCGTGAGTTCAATTTCTTCCATTTGGTCACCACACTTCGGACATTTCATCCAATTCGGATTATTGGACTGATCTGTCGTTTCAATTTTTTTGGCATCCAACTCACTTCGCTTTCGCTCAATCAACTCCTTGTTGAGTTTATAGAAATACGCTTCTTCTTGGTTATACTGGTCTCGATCGCGATTCATAGTTTGCTCTCCTTCGTATTCATTTAAAATGAAGTCGATGCTTTTTCTTGCCTTCACCTGCGACTTCGCACCTATTGTCGGGCGATCCATTACATTGTTCAAATCGATAATAGTATTGATTAGTATGTTTAAATACGATATCGACCTCAAACCAACGAAGAGGCCCTATGAATCCATGGATTAATTATCACCACCTATTTTATTTTAAAACGATCGCCGAGGAGGGCACCGTTTCAAAGGCCGCCGAAAAACTTCGTGTTGGACAGCCGACACTCAGCGCACAACTTAAACACTTTGAAGACGCAATAGGAGTTCAGCTCTTTGAGCGTCAGCATAAAAAACTGCTGTTAACAGACCAGGGAAGGGTCGCGCTCGACTATGCTAAGAACATTTTCAGGATGGGTTCGGAAATGTATGAGGTCCTGCACGACCGCATAAAACCTCTTAAGCCAACACTTCATTTGGCTGCTCTTGATAGTGTTCCAAAACAAGTGATTCTTCAGCTTGTTAAAAATGCTCTTCGCCTGTCCCCGTGCCAGATTACAGTGTCTGAGGGAAAGTCTGATGAGCTTCTTCGCGAGCTGATCGCACATAGAGTGGATCTTGTAATCACCAACTTTCTTCCTACAGGGACTGACGCAAAAGGGATTTTTCCAAAATTAATATCGAAAAAGAATGTGGCTTTTTATGGTGTTCGCAAATTTAAGTCTCTGCGGAAAGGCTTCCCTCAGTCGATTTCGGGGCAACCGCTGGTGCTACCAACTTATGATAGTAAACTCAGATATGATTTAGATCATTGGGCTAAGGTCAATCAGATCGAATTAAATATTATTACTGAAAGCCAAGACATTGCCGTTAGGAAGCTGATGGCCGTCGAAGAGTTAGGATTAATGCCGACGGCATCGCATTCAGTTATGAAACAAGTTCTTTCTGGAGAGCTTATCGAGATAGGACGACTTCAGGGAGTCTACGAGGAGTTATATTTGCTGTCTGCTCATCGCAAAATTCCCAACGCAATTGCATCGAAACTAATGGAAACATTTTTAGTATAGTTAAATCATATACAGCTGATATTTTTTATCTATTTTAACGATCGGCCAACCCTCCGTATAATCATCTGATGATAAAGATTAAACGAACGAGAGGTTTGTATGGTTAGAACTGTTTTTAAAAATTTAGAGAAATCTGAGCTTGCAAAAGCGGCGGCTGAGGAGCGGCTGGCAACTGTCGCTGATCGTTTTCCAGATCTTTATAAGAGCCGAATTACGATCACTCTAAGTATGGATAATTCGCCATTCCAGGCGGGTCCTGACGTTTTCACTGTAAAAATCCAATGTCACGGCGGCCGATATCGTGGAGTCATCTTGCAAAAGTCGGCATCAAGTCTCTATATCGCGCTTGCGGACCTTGTCGACCATCTATTGGAAAGACTAAACCGGCATGGTGATAAAACTAGGGTAAAGCAACTTCATAAAGCAAGACAGAATCAAGAGAGTGTTCATTCGAAGGAGGCGTATGATGAAGAGGACCGCGCGTGAAACTTTCTCACGTCGAATCACATTGTGGGCTGAGGATCCTTGGCTCGAGTTTGTTCTTTGGCCTTTTCGTCGGCCGTTTCTTTGACGAGAGGAAGAGTGATTTTAAAAACTGTTCCTGCCTCGGCCGAGCTTTCAACCCCAACTTTACCTGAATGCGCTTCCGTGATTCCCTTTACAACAGTTAGGCCCAAACCCCATCCGGGTTTACCTTCAGCATTTTTCCCGCGACGAAATTTTTGAAAGAGGCTGGCGGTTTGGTCTTTCGGAATGATTGCGCCAAAGTTCTGAACCGAAATTTCGGCGGTGGCTCCTAGTTTTTTTAGTGAGATAGTAACGCAGCTTTCGGGCGGAGAAAATTTTAGAGCGTTATTTACGAGATTCTCAACAACCCGTCGTATTCCGCTTTCATTCCAACGACCAACTACCGGCCCTGCCGATTGGTACGCGATACGTGAAGGGTTCTCTAGACGCGCGTCTTCCGCCACATGACTCAAAATCGCGTCCAGATCGCAGTCGTCAAGATCAAGAGAGAGTTTTTCTCCAGCACGAAGCTTGCTGCCATCGAGAAGGTCACTGATCAGCTGATCGACTCGATTCATCGCATTCACAATCCGAGTTGCGATCGACTGAGATCTCGCTACATTATCGGGGTACTTTAAAATTAATTGAGCGCCCAGCTTTGCAGTGGAGAGAGGACCTCGAAGATCGTGAGCTAACGTATTGGTGAATCGCTCCTGGATATCGGTAAATATCTCGCTGAACTCAGTCGCCGCATCGTTAACCGCCTGTTCAACGGCGCACACGATCACTTCTCGCTCTATAGCGGAAAGGGGTGCTTCCTCTTCCATGGTTTCGCAAATGACTTGTCTTAAGATCGAGTATTCGAAGATTAACTGATCGATCGTGTAATTCGCCTCTTTGGCCCGGTCATTGCCGTGTTTTTTGCCCGTACCGGCTCCCGAGTTTCGATCCCATTTTACTCTAAGTTTAGTTAGGTCGGACTCAGTCTCTAACTTGGCTGCAATATGGTCTAAGAATTCTGGAAGCGAGTCTCGAAGCACTAACGAGTTATCCGCGAGAGCGGCATGCACTTCATCAATCGCTCTTTTCTCCCACGCCGTCATAATTTTTTCGTTTAAACGTTTCAGCCGTTCGGAAGAATCCTGCGCCACTGATGATCCTCTCTATCTCGTATGTTTACGATAGCTTCGGGAGCGAGAGGAATCATGGCGTTCGTCACCACATTAGTTACGACCGTTTGTTTGGTGGGGCGTAAGATCTCGTATCGTGGGACTAAGTGTACTTATAGGCGGAGTGGTCAGAGTTTCAACATGAAGCCCATGGCTGCGATGATGATGCCGACTGCTGCGGCTAGCATCTTTCCGTACTTGATTGTGGAATCTTTGATTTCGAGACGAAGGCCACCCATCTCGGTCCGTAATTCCGAACGAAGCTCACCCATCTCAGTTCGCAGTTCCGCGCCAAGCTCCTTGAGATCTTGTTTATTTGCCCCGGCTAGATCTTTGAGATCTTGTTTTGTCGCAAAGTTTGAATCGACAATTTGGCTCATAATTTCAACCTGGGCTTCAGCTTGTTTACGCGAAACTCCCACGGCCTCCAGTTTTTTAACGTACGTCAAAGTGTCATGCATTTCTAGTTCTCCTTGCAGAGGAGACGTATATGCAATTTCTGTTCAGTATATGATCTCAAATTGAAACGATGATGGCGGCGGACTACTCCGATGCTCGGGCTGCGTAGTGAAACGGAGGCTATAAATGTTCAATGTAATCAGACATACTCAGGAACTAGAAAAAGCTGATTCACACACGAGCAAAGCAGAGGCGACGGTCGATATGATTTTTTTGAATCAACCGCCGCAATTTTGTCGCAATAC
Organism: Bdellovibrionales bacterium; assembly: GCA_031416685.1. Lineage (GTDB taxonomy): Bacteria > Bdellovibrionota > Bdellovibrionia > Bdellovibrionales > JAMPXM01 > JANOUF01. The sequence goes on along the minus strand of JANOUF010000241.1, from coordinate 1,931 downwards.
TACTTAGACACAACAGTCTTAAGATCGAATCGGTCAAGATTCATGACTTTGCTCCAAACTCGCGCAAAGTCTTCAGCAAATTTTTGTTTGCCGCCGGTCTGCGCGTAGACCTCTGCGATTCCACGAAGTTCAGAATGAGAGCCGATGATCATATCAACAGGAGTTGCAGTCCATTTAGCTTCGCCAGTTTTTCGATCGACACCTTCGTAGACCGAAGGTTTGTTTTTCGACTTTTGCCACTTCGTCGACATGTCGAGAAGATTTACGAAGAAGTCATTCGACAGCTTGCCAGGCGCTGCAGTGAGAACGCCATTTTTTGAACCGTCAGTGTTGGTATCTAGCACGCGCATACCTCCAATCAGCAGCACCATCTCTGGTACTGACAGCTTTAGCATTTGAGCACGATCAACCATTGCGTTGAGTGGGTTCATGTAATTACCAGTTCCCCAGTAATTTCGAAATGCATCGTGTTTAGGTTCAAGAACAGAGAATGACTCAACGTCCGTTTGCTCTTGGCTTGCATCCATCCGGCCAGCGTTGAATGGAAGTTTAATTTCTACTCCACCTTCTTTTGCCGCTCGCTCCACTCCGATGTTTCCGCCGAGTACAATTAAATCAGCAACCGAAACTTTTCTGTTCGATTTGTTCCAGTCGTTCATTATTTTTTCATATGCGCTAAGTACTTTTACAAGTTCAGTAGGATTATTCACAGCCCAGTCTTTTTGCGGAGCAAGACGCAAGCGTCCACCGTTTGCTCCTCCGCGCATGTCAGTACCGCGAAATGAAGCTGCGGCAGCCCACGCTGTGCGAATCAACTGTTGATTCTTAAGTCCGCTGTCTGCGATTTTTTTTCTAAGTGTGCCAACATCTGAATCGCTAATGATTTTGTCTGCAGCTGGGATCGGATCCTGCCAAGTCAGTTCTTCCTTGGGAACTTCCGCACCGATGTATCGAGCACGTGGGCCCATGTCACGGTGAGTGAGCTTAAACCAAGCTTTTGCAAATGTGAGCGCAAACGCTTCAGGATTTTCAATCCACCCCTTGGTGATTTTTTGATAAGCTGGATCTTCCTTTAGAGCTAAGTCAGTTGTGAACATGATCGGCGCGTGGCGCTTTTTTGGATCATGCGCATCGGGAACCATTTGGTTCGCACCGTTATTTTTTGGAATCCACTGAATTGCGCCGGCAGGAGATTTTGTTTTTACCCAATCAAACGTGTAGAGGTTTTTGAGGTACTGAATTGAGAACTGAGTCGGAGTTGAAGTCCAAGCCCCTTCTAGACCAGAAGTGATTGTATCTATGCCCTTTCCAGTTCCGCACTTTGATTTCCATCCGAAGCCTTGTTCCTCGAGCGCAGCTCCGGCTGGAGCAGCTTCAACACACTTTGCAGGATTCGAAGCGCCGTGTGCTTTTCCGAAAGAGTGTCCACCTGCAATGAGTGCTGCCGTTTCTTCGTCATTCATACCCATTCGGCCGAAGGCCTGACGAATGTCACGCGCTGCCGCTTTCGGATCTGGGTTTCCATTTGGACCCTCCGGGTTAACGTAAATCAAACCCATTTGTACTGCAGCGAGTGGACCTTTCAGTTTTCGATCTTTCGTGTGTCGCGCATCAGCCAAGAATTTTTTTTCTGGGCCCCAGTATGTCTGATCGGCTTCCCATGCTTCGCGACGGCCACCCGCAAAACCATAAGTTTTAAAACCCATCGACTCTAGCGAAACGTTGCCCGCTAAAATCATTAAGTCAGCCCAAGAGAGCGCGCGACCGTATTTGGCTTTGATTGGCCAAAGTAAGCGACGTGCTTTATCGAGGTTAACATTGTCGGGCCAGCTGTTGAGCGGCTCGAAACGTTGCTGGCCACTTGCTGCACCTCCGCGACCATCAAGCGTGCGGTAAGTTCCGGCTGAGTGCCATGCCATGCGAATGAAAAA
>JANOUF010000240.1:0-6830 GCA_031416685.1 Bdellovibrionales bacterium | reverse complement strand
AGACGATCAAGTTTTTCCTGAATCGACTGCACAAAAGTACCATAAATGAATTCATGATTCTCCCTTTGAAGGCGGCGTGACCAAGTCACTTTGCCGTCGTCTCGCTTTAAGATTCGTAATCCTACTCCATTGAAGTTTGCAATTCGATAGCCGCTAAGATCAACACTCCAGGGCACTTCAAGAGTTTCAAGCGGGACCTCTCGCTCTAAGCTCTCGATAGATGGCAACTGAACGTCGATCTGCCGATAATTTTCGTATTTACGCTTCAACTTTTTTAAAATTTGTTCTTTCTCTAGAACATACGGGCGATCGAGATTAATAGGATTCATGATTTAACTCCTGGGCACAGCAACTTATGTTCTTTAGAACTAATGCTGTTTTCAAAGCTTTTTTCAATTGCGCCAGATAGGATAGTAATGCCTGTGAGGTTACCCCAAAAATTTAAGCATACTGTCCGAACAGGTTCCGTTTAGTGATTAAAGTACAGCTGAAACTATGCCATGAGCAATCTCTTTACCCTTTAAGCAATTTCTCAAAAAAAATCTCAAAAGCTGAACTGTCGTGATTCATGTCCCTTTAAAACCCGCATTCGATTGCACTCTTGACTGACGTCGGCTCAGGCGTTGAAATGTAAGCATGCCAATGTTGAAAGTGTTAACGACTCTCTTAGTGTGGTCATTGCCGGTGTTTGGTGGCTCTGCTACCTTCATTTCAATTCAGTTTCCGGTTCAGATGAAACTGCCTACCCCTGCTCCTATTAGGGGGAAGGCGCCAACTTACAAAGTCGTCGAAGGTAAAGAACAGACTAGCATCGAATTTCATTTCAGACGTGTTGGCGGAACGCCTCCCAAGACGGATGAACGTGTTGTCATTCGGTCTCTGCCAGATCTCAAAACAACAGCCGACATCAATTCGCACTTTGGCAAAGCGTTTCCAGGAAGTCCTATCTTTGAGACAGTCGTCTCATCCAGCCAAGAAAGCGCATTCCTGCGAAAGCCGCAACAAAGAGAGATATTCTCTCTTAAGGAAGCAACCGTGCATGTGTTTAAACTTCGTGGAGCAAGTTCGGATGTCGACAACGTCTACATCCTCTTTAAAAATGGCAAAGGTTCTGTCGTTATCGAATCTGTGAATCCACTGGTCTTTGACTGGAGGCGCCTCGACGTCCATTGGAAATAGATTTAATCACAAACCACTAGTGAGCTAAACAGTTCTTCGGCGGGAAAGTTCTGCGCAATTGAAATGTTTCGAGTATTGAATCTGTTCAATATAGTTCGCCTTCTAATAATCGACGTGAGTAATTCAGTAAGCCCTGAGTTCTAAAACATAAAAGCCGATGCACTTCAGTCGCATCGGCTTTTATGTTTCAGCCACTACTTGCCCATCTGACTAGGGTTAGATGAGCGCACTGGCAAGAAATGCAGTTAACAAAAAAGGCGAGAGCAACATCAACAAAGAGATCGAAAGTTCGACTCCGCCGATCAAAATCCAAAATATGAACACAAAGTAATCACTTAGAGTTGGTAAGATCGTGCCCTTCGCAAGATCGCTATCCCGTTGTCGGAGTAATACCGCAGACGAGCGTCTCGGAATTTCAAATCATCGGAATATTTCATGCGGCGAATTTAACATCATCGATTCTGCTGGTCATTGAGGGAATCCCATCAATGCGGCGGTCAATCGCGTTCAATGTGCGTTTAAAGCTGGTTTAGGGCATTTCCTCTGATTAGACAGCGAGGCTTCCCGAGGGGCCTTGTCGGCGGCGGCTGGTAGCTGGTCACGAAAGCCCTGTCTTATTATCAGTAACAATTGGTTTATCTGGCCCCGTCGGCTCAAGGGCGCCAATTAACGCTCCGGAAGCGAGTTGTGCCGCCCGACGAGTTTCATTTGGTTTTGACCCCTCCTATTGCAAATGATTAAATTGGGTATGAGATTCGTTTCCAATGCTATGAATGACGAAGGCAATGTCAGTGATTTTACGGGAGCGTGCTTTGAAGATCCAGTCACCGCAATCATTGAGATGCTCAAGACTATCGAGTGGGCCGATGAAGGTACTGATCCGTTGCAATGGGCTATTCGACGTAGAGATGGCCTTAACGCCAAAATCGCGAATTTGCTTCTGGAAGCGGGTTCACCTGTCGATGGGCAATCTCTATACCTAGCTGAAAGATACGCTCCTGATCTATTCTTTTTAATTCCGGATCCCAAGATGACTTGTGTGAGAGATGTTCGTGCTCTCGATTTAGCTTTACTCGATGCCGCTCGTTGGGAAAGAGCTGATCATATATCGAGACTTTTAAAACTAGGCGCTTCCGCAGAGACAGTGGATTACTTTTATGGATATCGCGGATGGACCGCACTTCATCACATCTGCTGGAATTCGGATGTAAAGTCTTATAAAGTTATTTTTCCGGAATATTATTATATCGACGTCCATCGTGTAACAAATGACAATGATACCTCGTTAGCCCTTCTTGAAAATTCTGAAAAGGCCGCTCAGAGAAAAGCTGAAGCTGAGCTTATCCACAAAGATCTACTAGAAAGAATGGCAAAACCGTAGTTGACCGAAAACCACTTCATTCACTGTCGCACTTGGCGCAACAACCCAAACAAAAACACAGCCACTGAATCAATCCAGCGAACTTTTCGCTGGGTTTAATTTTTCTCGCAAACGCGCTAATAATTATTCGCGACCGAATAAGTGCCAAAATCTTCGTCCACTCAACGAGCCTTTTGAACGTGCACAAATTGCCGTTCTGGAAAAAATCGTGGCTGCCCCAATTTGAGGTTCGGCTTTCATAAATCACCTGTGCTTGAGCTTTCCAAACCCACATTTGTAACTTCTCCCAATTCCCAGTACCGGCTGCTATCACGGCAACCGCGATTGATAGAGCTAAAAGGTCTTTGAGATCCATCTTATCTCCTCTCTTTCTTTGAGCGACAAACCCGGCAAGTCAAAATCGCGACTTCGGATGGAGTATAAAGCGCATCCGATAGCGTTCTCAGACTTTCCATAGTGGGCGGCCAATTCTTTGCGGGATTTTCGATCTATCCACCTGAAACTTGCCAGCTCAGTCAGATTAAATCTTGGCCCCAACCAACTCGCCGGATACATTATGCTCCAGCAGAGTGGTTCGCTTATCATCGCTCGTGGGCCACCATTTTTCAGGGTATTCGAACGCCAATTTCGACTTTTCGAATGAACTTTTGCAGCACTTGTTTTTTCTTATCGGGATTCATCTTATAGCTCAAAATCACGGCGGTCAGCTGGCGGCACGGCCTGCCGGTGGCGCACGTCGAGCTAATTAAAAGGATATGGGTGGAACGGTTTTTATCCACTCATGACCGTTACAACGCCTTACCTGCGCCTCGCAAGTTTGTTGGCCCGGGAGTCGCTTTGCAGCTGGCCTCTAGTTGTCTGGTCAGCGACTTTTTATGAGCAAGCCCGAACGAAATTACGCCGTTACCGCCCTGGGCAAGAGCATTTAAAACGACCTCACGCTCACGATCGGCTGAAGTTGTAATAAATGAGTTGCCAACTTCCATGTATCGTTTGGCTAGTAGTCGCGCCTCCTCGCCCCTAAAGCGCGCCGAAAATGCACCAATATCATTGCTGGAAAGTGTTCTTCCGCTCATGATGAGAGTTCGATATTTTGAGGTAATGCGCTGATATTCACTTCGGCTAAGCTTTTGGTTTTGAAAATGTTCGCTCGCTGTTTGGTATAAGTTTTGTTCCGCATAGCGTGTCGGATTTGCTTTCTCCATCGCCTCGTTTCCTTCAAGCGGCACTATGGTAACTCTGCTTTGCCAGATTTCGTTCGTCATCCATGCGTACCCACCGCCGCCCATTCCGAATTCGTTTGGGATTGCACGTTCGATGTCGCGCTTAGAAACCCCGGCTCTTGTAAGTTGCATTCTGTAATTCTTTACTCTCGTCGATAACTCTCGCGCGCCGCCTTGAAAACGACTAGGAGACGATTCAACACCGATCCAAGTAATTGAGTTTACTCTTGAAAAGTTAGCCACTCGAGTACGACGTCTTTGATATTCATCAATAAGCGCTCGATTCGCCGAAATATACCCTGCGACGTAAGTGCGAGTCTCTTCGCGTGTGAAACTTTCAGTATCCGTAATGCGATCCCATAAGCCCGTGGAATTAAAGGTCGGGGTCGCTGGTCTTTGCGGCGATGGATTCAGCCAAGAAAGATCTTCGCTTGGATGCGAGCCGAAATCGAGCAAGATTTTATATCCCGCTTTGGTTGTAAGAATACCGCCTTCGACTTTACAAACTTGTGCCGCAATGGCCGCATTTGCGGCAACGAGCAAAAATATAAAAATAAAGGCCTTTACGTACGACCGGTTATTTTCCAAATTGACATTCACTCCTACGCAACACCTTTAGACATAGTTCAGGTATTATTCGGCTCAAATTGGGAAAACCTTAAGCTCATTGTTTTAGTGCTGACGAACATTTGCCAATGATGTCAGACCAATCTGAATTAAATCGGTAAAATGGTCCGGCAAATGCAGCGAAGTGAACCAGTTCGAAATGGTTCAAGAAGTTTGATCGATAATGATACGCTCCGGTTTGATGGAGCTGTCGTTGATGCTAGGGCACAAGTCGATGCGAGTCCGCCCAACAGGCGGTGAGCCCTCTGCATTCTGCCCGGACAGTTAACTGATCACTGACCACTAACCACCCTCGCACCAAACCGCGCCCTGAAAAACTCCGCAATATAATCCGTCCAAAGAATCGCTAAACGAACAATGCTTCCCACGTGGCCAGATCCGAACAATAACACCTCAGGCTGGCCATAATTTTCCCATAATTCCATTTGAGCAGATTCTGGGACCATTGTATCGCCCTTGGCAATCATCATCAGAATGTTTGCTGAATTCACACGGGACCGAAAATGTAACGGATCAAAAATCAAACGACGTCTCAATTCATTTTCATATTCGGGAATCGAAATTTTTAGATGCTTCATTCGGCTCTCGCGAAGCAGCTCAATCTTGCTGTATCGGCTGTTTGCTAAAATGAACGGAAGATTTCCGCCACCTGCTGCCAAGACGGCGGCGCGTAGTCGAGTATCCACACCCATTAATGTCGCAGTTGTAATGGCGCCTAGGCTGCATCCCAAACTCGCAATTTGATTGGGCAAAATGTAAGGATGCATCTGCATAAAATCGATTGCTGTTCGAAGTGTGAGAATAGCCTTACGTTGGGTATTATCCTCGTGGTCCCACGAAGGGAGTGTGGTTGGTTGAACGACCTCATTGACGTCAGCAATTACGGTAGCAAAGCCTCGCTCGCAAAGTTTTTTCGCCAACTGATTTTCAAGAACGGTGTGACCAAAAATAGTGGGCAAAATTAAAATAGCCGGCGACCGCTTTGAACCTTTTGGCCTAGCAATAAACAAATCTTGGTTCCGAAGGTGCCCTTGTTTTGGCGAGGTAACCGGAATCGTCGCTTTCGTAAAAACGCATCCACTCCCAATGCCATTTGGGATTTCATCAACTCTGGTTTTTAAGGGAACATGTTTGAGTTCCGAAAGTAGATAATTTAATCGCTCACTCGATACTGGCTCGAGTTCCATTGCTGCCGAAAACGGTGCAGCAACCGATATGACGACAGCGAGAAAAAATTTAGCTAGCATCGCGGCCCCATTCCCGAAAACACCCAAAAAAGAACTGAGATGCGCCCATCCTAACTAATTAAAACACTAAGTCCAGCTAGACGAAGTTAAGTTGTGATAGATTTGCTCAATAAGTCATCAAAAATTGCTTTTTGATGCAGACCCGGAAGCGAAAAGTGACCGTGCTCATCCAACAATTGCAAGGTGGCGTTGGGTAAATTTTTGGCATACCAGCGACCCACTGCGGGCGGTACGACAACATCTTGTCCTCCATGCCAGACAGTTATTGGTACAGATATGTCTTTGAGATCGAAATCCCACACAGAAAGATAATTCGTTGCATCCATTAATACGGCGTCAACGCCTTGTTCGAAAGCCGTGATAAACGAGTTACGAATGTATCCGGCAAGTTCCTCATTGGTCAGCGTTTCCTGGTCAACCGGCGAATAGGTCCGAGCCAGCATTCGATGACAAGCCTTAGGCTGTAGCAAAAATGCGAATCGCCAAAATTTAATAATAATTTTCGATAACGCCGGAGATTGCCGATGCCTTTCGAACGTCTTCCGCATGCCTTCAGACATGCTCGCAAACACCTCCGGCACCGCAAGCGGGCCAAGAGGACAAACCAGCGCGACTTTTTCTACGACGCTACCGAGGTCGTGCGCTGCAGCCAGTGCGTAGGGTGCACCTCCGGAAAGACCGAGTAGCCTTACTTTTTCAATTTTCAATTCGGCAAGTAACTCTTTTAGATCCTGCGCAAACGCGCGCAAAGTTCCTTTTGTATTTGGGGAAGATCGACCAACTCCTGGTCTATCGACTCCAATCATTCTTAGCTGTTGAGCGTGCGAAATAATCCTTAAGCCCTGCTCATGGCTTCCCGGGATTCCATGAAAGAAGATAACCGGTATTCCATCGGAGTTCCCAGCGTCATGATAGCTGATCGTTCGACCATCGCTCGTCTTAAAAGTTCGTAAGAAATCAATGTGCGAAGATGTTAACGCATCTAAGTTTGCTGCCGTGGGTTTTTTGTTGAGGTTTCGATGCTGTTTCATTTTGACCCTCTACTTTTTCTCGGAAGAAATCACCGACTGGCCGGTAAGGAGTCACGCGGTCAGCGACATAAATTTTGCCATCAGGAATTTTTCTTCGATTTACCAAATCCGTCATATTGCCTCGGCGAGACGGATCGTTGGC
>JANOUF010000239.1:0-3256 GCA_031416685.1 Bdellovibrionales bacterium | reverse complement strand
ATAAACTATTCTTCAGACTCGCCGAAGTTCTTTCGGAGAAGTCAAAAAGCCGCGCCCAGTATTTTAAATTGACGGATCAGTATCGCTCGACCGTCAAAGGCGTGACACGTAAAACGATTGTTCCAGCTGAACGACAAAACTATTTGGCCGAGATCGTGGCCTCTGTACGTGGATACAAAAAGAAAACTGAAGATCTTTCAGAGCTTGCAAGTCGACTTGGCGCTTTTGAGAAAATCAAAGATGAACTTAAAAACTTCTCTGGCGATGTTTCAAAAAAATCGGATGAGATCCGTTCGCAACTTGGTGCTGAGAACGTAAACGCACTTAACAGTTGGGATAAACTACAAAAAGATTATTCTGGCGATGATTTTGTCTATAGCGTGCGCGGCCGTGAAATTCGCCAGCCGTTGAAGCGCAAAACTCTAAGTGGTAGTTCTATTCGCCGAGTTGTTCCACCCCGGTTGAGTGATTGGGGCGACAGACTTCGTTTCCTTCGCCTTGAGAATGTTCCAGGCGAGTTTCCATACACAGCTGGCGTCTTTCATCTAAAACGCGAGAACGAAGATCCAACGCGAATGTTCGCAGGCGAAGGCCCTCCTGAGCGAACGAACAAACGGTTTCACTATTTAAGTAAGGGCCAGCCAGCTGCACGGCTATCTACTGCATTTGATAGCGTAACTTTGTACGGGCACGATCCCGATCAGCGTCCAGATATTTTCGGGAAAGTCGGCGAGTCAGGTGTGAGCATTTGCTCACTAGACGATATGAAGCGCCTCTACGACGGTTTTGATCTTTGCGCGCCGACCACTTCCGTTTCAATGACCATCAATGGTCCTGCGCCAATGATTCTCGCGTTCTTCATGAATTCGGCTATAGATCAACAAGTCGGCCTTAAGGAAAAGGAACTCAGCCGAGAGCTTTCGCAAAAAGAATTAGATGAAGTTAAAGCCTTCACATTGGCAAATGTTCGCGGAACTGTTCAGGCAGATATCCTCAAAGAAGACCAAGGGCAGAACACTTGCATCTTCTCGATCGACTTTGCTCTTAAAATGATGGGCGATATCCAAGAATATTTTGTACGCCACGATGTTCGCAATTTCTACTCGGTAAGTATCTCGGGCTACCACATCGCGGAAGCCGGCGCGAATCCGATTTCCCAGCTTGCGTTCACACTTTCAAACGCATTCACGTTCGTTGAGTATTATCGTGCGCGCGGCTTGAAAATAGATGAGTTTGCTCCAAGCCTTTCATTCTTCTTTTCCAACGGCCTAGATGCTGAATATTCTGTGATCGGTCGAGTTGCTCGCAGAATTTGGGCGGTTGCGGTCCGCGATCTTTACAATGGCAATGATCGCTCGCAAAAACTAAAATACCACATTCAGACGAGTGGCCGCAGTCTTCACGCTCAAGAAATTGATTTCAACGATATCCGCACCACACTCCAGGCGCTCCTTGCGATTTACGATAATTGCAATAGCTTGCACACCAACGCTTATGACGAGGCAATTACGACACCGACAGAAGAAAGTGTGCGCCGAGCAATGGCGATTCAGATGATCATTAACAAAGAATTCGGAATGGCGAAAAACGAAAACCCAATGCAGGGTTCGTATTTCATGGAAGAACTCACTGATCTAGTTGAAGAAGCGGTGCTAGAGGAATTCCTTCGCATCAACGAGCGCGGTGGTGTTCTCGGCGCAATGGAAACTCAATATCAACGCGGTAAAATTCAAGATGAGTCAATGCAATACGAACACCTCAAGCATAGCGGCGAGTTGCCGATCGTTGGGGTGAATACATTTATCGATCCCAAGACGTTAGAGGAAAGCTACGTGCGTCCAACAATCCAAATGGCACGCGCTTCATATGATGAAAAGAATTTGCAGCTAACAAGAGTACGCGATTATCAAAAATCCCGTGAGGCAGATGCCAAACGAGAAATCGAAAGCCTGAAGAACGTCGCCTTGAGTGGTGGAAACGTTTTTGAAGCGCTGATGAGTGCTGCTCGACATTGTTCTCTATTCCAAATGAGCCAAGCGCTCTACGAAGTCGGCGGTCAGTACCGTCGGAATCTGTAGCCAATGAAAACGCGAGTGCTGATCACCGGCTTTGAGCCTTTCAATGGTGCTCGGCTGAACCCATCTGCTGAGCTCATTCGCGATTTAAAATGGCTTTCGCTAAATGCGGAGTTGAGTTCAGTTCTGCTCCCTGTAGATTACAAAGCGGCATGGCCCACGCTTGAAGCTAGGCTTACCGAAATAAAGCCTGATGTGATTATTCAGTTGGGGCAAGCCTCTGGACGAAGTGCCGTTTCGCTTGAACGAGTTGCAATCAATTGGAAACAAGAAAAAGGCGGCGACACCGGTGGCGACGAGCAGGTAAATGGCTCATCACCCGGCGAAAAAATTGTGCTGGGTGCGCCTGATGCAATTTTCTCAACGCTCCCTCTAGATAAAATGCTTTCGGCTGGAATCGCCACGAACGTTCGGTCTGAAATTTCGAACTCTGCAGGAACATATCTTTGTAATTATGTTTTCTTTAAAACCATGCTTACTTACAGATTTTCTCCGCGGCTTGCAGGATTCATTCATCTTCCGTTGCTGCCTGAGCAAGTCGATGCCGATTCCGAGAAGTCCACAATGCGCCTCGCTGATATGAAAAAATGTTTAAGTGCGATGATCGATATCGCGACGAAAATTTAAGGAGAGACGCTAGAATGCTTGCGCGCTTTCTTCAAACTCTTGAAAGCTTAGTTGAGCGTACAGCTCTTTTCCTTTTAAAGATTGAACCTGAGTTTATTAAGCAAAATCGGTTTCGCCATTGGATCCCGATTCTTGTCGCGATCATTTTCGTAATGATCGACAACTTTGTGCCATCGGATTTGCGCACTCGGTTAGTACTTACGCCCCTCGAGATCGATGCGCGGATCTCACTAAAATCGTTTTTCTATTCAGCAGGGAAGTGGAAGCACGTACTGTTTTTCTTTTTGCTCTACGTGCAATTACGCAGAATCTGGCCGCTGCGCGAAACGCGAATAGCCGGCACGATACTTTTTGTTTCGCTGCTGATTGAGTTTGAACAAGCATTCATTGCCGGTCGCGAAGCGCGTCCGTTAGATTTGATGGCAAACATTACGGGGTATGCGCTTGCGCGCTGGTATCTCTACAGCCGCGCTAAACGCAGCAAAACCTTAACTTAAAAATCGTCACAGAAATAAGCCGGCACTCGACCGTTTGGATAATCGGGCAAAACAGTG